>OMRU01000248.1 GCA_900313465.1 uncultured Clostridia bacterium | reverse complement strand
TCTAATTTCTTGAAAAGAAAGAGAATCTATCTCTTTTAGAAGTTCCTGTACCGCATCAAGGTATTGATAAGAATAGTCTTCATTGCCTTGTAGTTCATCTAGGAATTCATGTAAAGCGAATAGAACCTCTTCTTTACTCTGATAATCTTTATCAAGAAAGATAGCCTGAAGAATATCATCCTTGGCATTGTGAAGATTAGACATATTATTGCCAGTTTTTCCAGACTTCTGGTTTATAACCAGCAGTCGCCTGCTTACCATTGCGAACAATTGGCGTCATGATCAGATGTTGACATTCATAAAGTTTTTCAATCTGATCTTCTTTCGATAGATATTCGAGCAAAGATAAATTGGCTTTATCCTTGCAGTTATGATTGATCATTTCTTCAAGAGGTACACTTCTTAAGACAGAATCAAATTCACTACGAGCCATACCCTTTTCATTCATATCGATATACTGAAACTTAATTCCACGTTCCTTAAAGAAACGCTGGGCTTTCTTCGTCTCAAAATCTTTATTGATACCAAAAATCTGAATGTTCATAATCTTCCTCCATCAAGATAGAATTTTATCATAAAACAACAGACCAATACCCAAAGGCATTAAAAAAAGTCGATACATATGTACCGACAGTAATTCAATAGTGGTGCCCGGAGCCGGACTTGAACCGGCACGGATGATTAGTCCATTGGATTTTAAATCCAACGCGTCTACCGATTTCGCCACCCGGGCAACCGATGGTGACTCGTATGGAACTCGAATCCATGGCCCCTTGATTAAAAGTCAAGTGCTCTACCGACTGAGCTAACGAGTCAAATAAATATTTGATCCTGACAAAGTTGATGAGAACGACTTGGCTGGGGTAGCTGGATTCGAACCAGCGCATGTCAGAGTCAAAGTCTGATGCCTTACCACTTGGCTATACCCCAAGTTAGGCCTGCAACATCTATGAGATGAATCAAACAAGTGGTGGGCGGACGTGGATTCGAACCACGGAACCCGAAGGAACAGATTTACAGTCTGCCGCGTTTGGCCTCTTCGCTATCCGCCCAAATGTTGTAGATACTCCGCTGAAGATAGAAATGGTGGATGCTAAGGGATTCGGACCCCTGACCTCCGCCGTGTAAAGGCGATGCTCTAACCAGCTGAGCTAAGCATCCGCCGAATTTTCAGCGCTTTGATATTTTATCAAAGGTAATAACAATATTCAAGATTTATTTATCAATGTATCAGACTTTTTTTCTTTCTTTACTTTTCTAGGTGAATTTATCCGTGTTTAAGCCACTTTTGAAAAAAAACTGGTCAGGAATTCCTGACAAACAAGAGTTAAATTTAAGAAAGAAAAATTAATAATCGTAAGTATAGGTAATAGAATAGACCTGTATTTCTTCTTTTAAGCTGAGAGTGAATGGAGAGGTTTCAACACCAGTCCAGATAAGATTACCTTCCTTGATGGTAGTCTTACCAACATTCCAGGCAGAAAACTTGGCAAAATGAGCGAAACCTTCTTCATCCATGTTCACAGTGATGGAAGTAATTGGATTCTTAGTGGTAGGAGTGAGGGTGATCTGATCACCAACATTAAAGACAGGAGAAGTAACACAGTTTGTACCAACTTCATTGGTGCAGGAGACCTTGGTCTGATGAATCTTCATATAGTCAGCAGTCCAATCAACAGCAGCCTTATCGCCCTGTTCAGAATAGACACCGGTAGTCAAATCAACACTGAGGGTCTTGGAATTCATCAAAGAGTTATAACCCATAAGAGTAGAGATGGAATTCACCATCATGAAGCCACCACCTAAGGAAATAGCAGCTCCGAAGCGACAACTGCCGGTAAATAGTTTCTTTTATTCATAATTTTCTCCTCACGACCACTGAAACATGCCCAAAGTTTTAACCATAGAGAGTTCACTCTCCGTTGGTATTTTGATCAAGAGTAATAGAGAATAAAGTGTTGTGGAAACTCAACAAAAACTTCGTCGAAGTTAAACACTCTTAAATCCGCTATCAAGTTTCACAAAAGTTTTATGAATGCACTATTTTTCAAAAAAAATCGGTTTTTTATCTTTTTCGGGCATGTTTTACATGCAAAAACGTAATAATTATACGCATGTAATTTAGTCTTTAATTTTTCAATTTTGCTTCAATTCCGATA
>OMRU01000088.1 GCA_900313465.1 uncultured Clostridia bacterium | reverse complement strand
ACAAAACTTGACTATATCAAAGAGACTCTAGAAGGGGCTAAGCTCATCATGAGTAAAGAAGATTGGTACGATTTATATAGCGCAACAGAAAACATGTTGCCATAGGAGAAATATGTCACATCCAGAATGGTTGAATACCGCTTGTTTTTATGAAATTTATCCGCAATCCTTCCTCGATAGCAATCACGATGGTATCGGTGATATCAAAGGTATCATCAAGAAGTTAGATTACATCAAGGATTTGGGTTTTAATGCTTTATGGATCAATCCGATTTATCTTTCCCCATTTTATGATGCCGGATATGATGTCACCGACTTTAAGAAAGTCGCTCCTCGTTATGGAAGCAATGCTGACTTATATCATCTTTTTTCTCTTGCGCATGAAAAAGGCATCAAGGTTCTTCTCGATTTAGTCCCTGGACATACCGCCATGGACTCGAAGTGGTTTAAAGAATCCTGCAAAGCCAAGAAGAACAAATATTCTTCTCGTTATATCTGGACTGATAAAGTCTGGAACAGCCCTAAGGATTTACCCGTCTTAAGAGGTATCTCTGAAAGAGATGGCGCCGTAGTCACCAACTTCTTTTCCATTCAGCCTGCTTTGAATTATGGCTTTTATGAAGTAAAAGAAGCTTATGAGGATAAGATCACTGATGAGGGTCCACAAGCCACCATTAAAGAGATGATCGATATCATCAAGTTCTGGCTAAGCAAAGGTTGTGATGGATTTAGATGTGATATGGCAGGCTGGCTAGTCAAAAGAGATCCTACTCAAGATGGTACTGTCAAGGTCTGGAAACAGATTCTAAGTGAAGTCAAAAAAGAATATCCGAACTCTGCCTTTGTCTCGGAGTGGAACAATCCTGAAAAGTCACTGCAGGCCGGGTTTGATATGGATTTTCTCTTACAGGATGAATTCAATCCTTATAATTCTCAGTTAGCAAGAATTGAAAAACCATTTTTCCAGTTCAACAAAGAAAAGAAAGATGCCTCACTGTTCTTCCATCATTTTCTTGAGGTATATGACTATGCAAAAAAGTATGACAAATTTGTCTCTATCATCTCTGGTAATCACGATACAAAAAGAATCTCCGCTTGGTTAAATCAAGAAGAACTGAAGTTCTACTATACCTTCATGTACACCACACCGAATGTTCCTTTCCTCTATTACGGTGATGAAATCGGAATGAAGTTTATTAATAATCTCACTTCTGTTGAAGGCGGTTATCAAAGAACGGGTAGCCGTTCACCCATGCAATGGGATAAAAGCAAGAACGCTGGTTTTTCTAAAGCGGATAAACTCTATATTCCTCTAGATAAAAACTATAAGCGTATCTGTGTTGAAGAAGAAAAAAACGATCCTGATTCTCTACTTCTTTTTATCAAGACCCTCTTAGAGATCAAAAGAAATCATGTTGCTTTAGATAACGATGCTGCTTTTGATCTTATCGATAACAAGACTTATTCTCCTTTGATCTATCTTCGTAAGAAGGATGAAGAAGAACTGCTTATCGCTATCAATCCTGCTTCTGAAGAATCACTTGTCTCATATCCAAATGAAATGGATGGAAATGTCATTCTCTCCATTGGAAAGATCAACATCGATGAAGAAAAGAAAACCATTCATCTTGCCCCTTATTCCTTGATCATACTTGCATAATTATGTACCTAAATAAAATTATTGATATCAACGAAATCTATAAAGAGATTCTACATTCCGATAACGGTTTGACTCTGAAATATGCCAAAGGACGAACCTCTTCGTCCTATACTACCTACATGGCCGTCTTTGAAAAAAGAATGTTCAAAAACGGACAGGTTGCCACCGCTTCCTTATTATTCGTCAAAGGTGAAAATAGCATGACTGTTGATGTCATCACCGGCGGAGGAGGAAAAGTCGCCTTTGATTTATCCGATAGCGTCAACCGCAACTTCTACGAAAAGATCATCAAGACCCTTGAACTTCTTGGCTTTACGAAAGAAGCCCAAGACGAATACGTAAGCTATTAAGCATTAAGCCATAAGAAAAAACCACCTTGCGGTGGTTTTTAGTTTGTTTAGTAGTTGGCCTTGTTTTCAGAACCGAAGAGTTTGATCTTTTCTTCGACCTTGGCGCAGATGGCTTCAAAACCTGGCTTGAGAAGCTTACGTGGGTCATAACCCTTAGCTTCATTAGCAGCAGTTGGATCAGCCTTACCAGCAGCGCAATACTTGATGGTAGCATCAGCGAAGACTAACTGGCAGTCAGTGTTGACGTTGATCTTGGAGACACCTTCCTTGATAGCTCTGGTAATCTGATCATCTGGAATACCAGTACCGCCATGTAAGACAAGTGGGATATAGTCAGTGGCTTTGTTGATCTGCTCTAAAGCATCGAAATGAAGACCCTTCCAGCCTTCTGGATAGATACCGTGGATGTTACCGATACCAGCGGCAAGGAAGTCAACACCAAGGGAGACCATCTTCTTGCATTCTTCTGGATCAGCGACTTCACCATCAGCGGTGATGCCGTCTTCAGTACCACCGATGGCACCGACTTCGGCTTCAATGGATAAGCCCTTATCGTGGGCAAGATTCACTAATTCAGTAGTCTTGGCAACATTCTCTTCAAATGGGAGAGAAGAACCATCGAACATGATGGAAGTATAGCCAGCTTCGATACAAGCCTTGGCAGCTTCATAGTTACCATGATCGAGATGTAAGGCGACAGGGACAGTGATACCTAAGGCTTCGTCCATGGCCTTGACCAAAGCGGCGACAACCTTGTAACCACCCATGTATTTGGCAGCGCCCATGGAAGTGGCGATGATGACTGGGGAATTCATCTTCTGAGCAGTGAGAAGAATAGCCTTAGTCCATTCTAAGTTGTTGGTATTGAAGTGTCCGACAGCATAGTGTCCAGCCTTAGCGGCCTTCAACATTCTTGTAGCATTGACAATCATTTGAGTAAAACCTCTCTTTCAATCTTTAACTATTTTAGTTTCTCCTATAACAAGTTGCAATCATTTTGTACTGGAGTTTGTGCATTTTAACTATCGTTTACGCATAATTTGCGCATTTCTTGCAAATCATATCTGAAAATAGCAAAAAGTGCTTATTTTCCTTCGTATCGAGCGATGGTGTTCTTGGTGTATTCGATGGCTTCTTTGACATAGGGTTTATCAAATTCCACAAAGTAACCCTGGCCTTCGACATAACGGATGGTCAAATTCTGATTCTTATATTCGATCTTCCATTTGATCTTCTTCTGCACTGGTCCGATAAGACAACCCGCTTTGGCAAAATCCTGAAGGCATTCCATCTCACTGTTCCAGACCTTGAAGAAGTCACCTTCTTTGATCAAGACATTGATCGGACGGATACATTTACCATCTCTTCTGACTTTCGGTAAGCCTTTGTGGACTAAACTAGATGGCACATAAGTCTTTCCTTCATCATCGGAGTAGCAGCGAAGACGTAAGATATTCTGACTATCTAATGGTTCATCTCTGGAAGTGAAGTAGGTATCTTTTTCATAAGTGATTTTTCGTAATGTCGAATGACGAATGATATGATCCACTGCTTCCCAGGACTTGGTCTTCATCTCCATCTTGGTGGTGTAGAGAGTTCCTTCCTTCATCTCGAGGAAGGTCATATCGTTGATAAAGACAACATCAGCACTTTCCTTGTTGGGAAGAATGGAGTGAATATAGCTCGGAATGATGTATTTAAAATATAGCGAAGTGGTAAAGACGCTAGAGGCACTTGTCTCTTTGGCGTCGCGGATGATTCTTCTAAGATAAAGTGTCTTAGGATCGCTATCGATAAAATTGGTGATGAGATTTCGATGGTCAAAACAAGCCACGAGACTAGGTGTCAGGGCATAAATGCCCTCCATGATGATGACATCGCAATCTTGACCATCAAGATAGATACCGGTTGGCACTCTTTCGGAGACCACTTTGGAATACTGTTTCTTTTCAATTTTCCCACCCTTTAAAAGAGTATGGACATCTTCACTTGCTTCTTGCATGTCATAGACGCTCGGTTCATCAAAGTTGAGCACCTTCCATTCTTCTTGTAGACCATGCAAAAACTTCTCCTTATCTTCACTAGAAAAATATTTGGAGATGACCGGTTCAATTTTCTTGATGGCTTCATCATCGTATTTCTTATCAAAAGGAATATCTTGGATGACCGACTTGATATCGGCAGCAATCTTTCTGATTTCCTTTAGCATGTTAAATTGCGACGAGTCCTTGCGTGCCGTCTGCACGTTATACTTTGTCTGTAGGTACATCAGTGAGTCGGTACTTAAGGCTCACAGTAAATGACTTCTGTATCAAATTAATCCTTATTCTACTGGAATATACTCTGTGAGACCTCATGGTACCCCGTATTATTCAAGTCGAGTGTGTCTTAATCCTTATTCTACTGGAATATACTCTGTGAGGGTGAGTCTTATGGCGTAATTTGCCCTGCTGAGTCAGCGTCTTAATCCTTATTCTACTGGAATATACTCTGTGAGCTGAACATCAATCTGTTCTTAGGTAGAAAGAAGGTAAGTCTTAATCCTTATTCTACTGGAATATACTCTGTGAGTTCATA
>OMRU01000089.1 GCA_900313465.1 uncultured Clostridia bacterium | reverse complement strand
CCATCACACCGCACTGCTCCAACAGACTCAGCGCATCCCGCATGCCGCCTTCAGAGGCTGCCGCGATCAGTTCCAGCGCTTCTTTGTCCGCTTCAATATCGCTGCCCTCCGCAACCTTTTGGAGATGCGCCACAATTTCCTCCTGGGTAATCGGATGGAAATCAAAACGCTGACAACGGGAATGAATGGTTGGCAAAATTTTCTGCGGTTCCGTTGTGGCAAGGATAAACACCACATGCTCCGGAGGTTCTTCCAGGGTTTTCAGCAACGCGTTGCAGGCCTCTGTAGTCAGCATGTGGGCTTCATCGATGATATACACTTTGTACCGGCAGTTCACCGGAGCAAAGTCTGCATTCTTGTTCAGATTTTTAATATCGTCCACGCCCCGGTTTGAAGCGGCATCCAGTTCCTGCACATCCATCGCGCTGCCGTCCGTAATCTGGCGGCAGTTCAGGCATTCACCACAGGGATGGTCCGTAGGGCCGTTCAAACAGTTCAGCGCCTTGGCAAAGATGCGGGCCGTGGTGGTCTTGCCGGTGCCCCGGGGTCCGGTAAACAAATAGGCATGCGCAATACGGCCGCTGGACAACGCGTTCATCAGCGCCTGCTTGACCGGTACCTGCCCCACCAGCGTATCAAAACTGGACGGACGCCAGCGCAGATATAGAGTTTGGTAAGCCATGTCGCACATCCTTTCCTGTTCCCGGGAGTCTAATAAATTTTACTCTATTATTATAGTAAAAATCAGCTAAAATAACAATGAATTAAATATAAAATCTGCAAGAAATAGTAAAGTTGCAAAGAAGAAGACTTCGCAAAGTTGCTAGAAAAGCAGGTATTGCCAATCCTTGTATCTATAAAAAAGACGTCTATCACTCCAAAGAGAAAAAAGACTGGGAAAAATAAAACACTCCTTCTAGGGCAGTTACGCTACCTTAGAAGGAGTGCTTTTCAAATTAGGCTTTCAATTTCTTGATCAGTTCTTTTACCTGGGCATGAAGTTCACTCTTCTTGCCATCGGTATGAAGAATATAGTCTATCTCATGATGGTGTTTATCATAAGAGTTCAGCTTGTTGAAGGTTGCTCTTGAGGCATCTTCACCTCTTTCTTTTAAATGCTGTATCTGACGGGTTGTCTCCACTCCGACAATGATAGAAAAATCATCCTGCATATGAGCGTCAAACAAGACCGGAAGCTCTAATACCTTATCCTTGTTGTTATGATGAATGATAAAGGAATTGGCTTTTTCCTTGACCTTAGTAAAAATCAAAGAGAGGTATTTTCTTTTGAAGACTTTGTCGCTAGAAAGAAGTGTAGCGATTTTCTTTTTGTCGAGTTCAGGAGTAAAGACGATTGGGAATTTTTCTTTTAGTTCTTTTAGAAACGTTTTATCGCTATATAACTCATGGACACATTCATCAGCTGACCAGGTTAGGAAACCTTCTTTACCAAAATAATGGACAGCTAAGGATTTACCAGAGGCAATCTTGCCAGTTACAGCGATGGTCAAACCGGTGTTTTGACAAACAGGACAATATTCTGTTCCTCTACCAGAGACAAATCTCTTTTCAATCTTATGATGACAAATCGGGCATTCTTTATTGTGCTTGGAATAGACCTGAAGGAAATTCTGGAATTCACCAGGCATACCATCTTTGGCGTGATAAGTACGGATGGTTGAACCATTATACTCAATTGCTTTATCAAGAATGCGAATCGATTCTTTTAGGATATGGTCGCAGTCTTCTTTTGTGATTTTCTTTCCGCTTAAGAAAGGAGATAACTTACAGGCATATAAGACTTCATTGGCATAGATATTGCCTAGGCCTGACATGATGGATTGATCAAGAAGGAGTTCTTTTAGCATCTTGCTTGAAGAATGATATTTTTGGTAGAGATAATTACTATCCTTAATATCATAGGGCTCTAAGCCGACTTTATCTAAAGGACCTTCTTCATCGTTTCTTAGATAATAGGTTACACCAAATTTTCTTGTGTCATAAAAGGCTAAGCCTTCCGCAGTATCCATGAAGGGAAGAAATAAGGAAAGATGAGAAAGAGAATGATTCTCTTTTTTGACAACGTAAAGCTTTCCTTCCATTCTTAAGTGGAAGAGAAGTTTATGCCCGTCATCAAGATAAAAGAGAATATATTTTCCTCTTCTTTCTACCGAGGTAATCGTTTTTCCCTTTAGGGCAGTCTGGTATTCTTCTAAAGGAGAATGCACTGCCTTTTTCCAATAGATGATGGGGGTATCTAGTCTTTTTCCTTCCAAAAGAGGTTTTAATTCTCTTTTGACGGTTTCTACTTCCGGAAGTTCAGGCATATTTTAATGAGCCTCGTACCAGGTAAGAGCGGCATTGCCATCCACTTCTAAAGGAATGGATAAATTCATGGCTTCATCCATGCACTTCTTTAATAGTGGAGTGACGATATCGAGTTCCTCTTTAGGAACCTTGAAGATGAGTTCATCGTGAATCTGTAACACGATCTTGGTCTTATAGCCTTTTAAGGCGTTGGCACACTTGATCATGGCAACCTTGATCAAATCCGCCGCACTTCCCTGAATGACAGTGTTGGTAGCGGCTCTTTCTGAGAAGGCGCGCAAGGCAAAGTTCTTGGCGTTGATGTCTTTGAGATAGCGGCGTCTATTTAAGATGGTGGTGACATAGCCATCTCTTCTGGCTCTAGCGACACAATCGTTCTGGAACTGATCGATACCATCAAAGGCCTGCTTGAACTGTTTGATCAATTCTCCGGCTTCTTTTGGTGGGATATCAAGCTGCATGGCAAGACCATAAGAAGAAATGCCATAGACGATACCAAAGTTGACGGCTTTGGCTCTTCTTCTCATTTCGGAAGTGACTTCATCAAACGGAACGCCAAAGACTCTGGAAGCTGTGGAACGATGGATATCTTTTCCTTCTTCAAAGATTTCTTTTAAGACGGCGATATTTGCCACATGGGCAAGCATTCTTAATTCAATCTGAGAATAATCTAGAGACAAAAGATAATATTCGTGGTCGGGGTAGAAGAAGGCTTTGCGGATATTTTTTCCTTCTTCGGAACGAATGGAGATATTCTGAAGGTTTGGTTCAGACATGCTAAGTCTTCCTGTAGCGGTCAAAGCCTGGTTATAGATGGCGTGGATTTTTCCATCTGCACCGATATGTTCTGGTAAGGCGGTAGTATAGCCGCTGACAAGTTTGGCATAGGTGCGGTACTGAATGACTTTGTCGACAATCGGGTGATCGTTTCTGTGGGCGTTAAGAACATCGATACCAGTCCCCTTTTCTCCTTTGTATCGCTCAATCCCAAGGTCGGTAAATAAAACCTGTTCCAACTGTTTGGTGGAATTGATGTTGAATTCCTTGTTGGCCAAGGTGAAGATTTCCTGCTGCAAGTCATTGAGAATCTTGCTATATTCTTCATCGATAACATCAAGCGTGCTTCTATCGATAGGGAAGCCTTCGATTTCCATATCGGCAAGAATATTGGCAAGTGGCATCTCGACTTCGTTGAAGAGTTTTTCTTCTTCGTTTTTCTTGATGTCAGATAAGACGCTGTCTTTCAAGTCGGCAGTATAACTGGCAATCTGACAGGCGATGTTTTTGTTCTGGTTAAGGGAGATGCCATAGTTCATGAACAAGGCTTCTCTTCTCTGACCGGAATCAGGATTGATGAGATAGGTAGCTAAAAGAAGGTCAAAGCTGACGCCTTGGATCTTGGGATAATGGAATCTATGTAACAGGACTTGTAAGCCTTTGATGTCATAGACAGCAAGGTTTTTCTCTTCCTTGTTTAAGAAAGCAAAGAAATCTGCATCATCTTTGGCAACCTTATGAGGTAAGAGGTAGACTTTCTTTTCTGTAGCAAGCGCAAAGGAGAATAATTCAGCTGTGTTTTCATTATCGCTGCTAGAATCATAAGTCAAGGCAAGAATAGGCCCATCGACTTCCTTAAAGGAAGAGATATGGACAAATTCACGTTCGATAAACTGGCTTTGCATGCCCTCTTGTAACTGATCATCCATGTCTTCCTGGAACAAGGAAGTCTGCATGTCAGTATCATCGACAAGACCTGGCATTCTATCGACGGCTTTCAAGAACTGGGCCAACTGATATTTTAAATAGAACTTGGTGAGTTTGGATTTGTGATAAGGAGTGTAGAGAGACTTTTCATAATCTTCTTTCATATCCAGAGTCGTTTCGATGGTGGCAAGTTTTTTAAAGAATTCTGCTTGCTTTGCACCAGCTAAGATCTTCTGGTTGACCTTGGGTTTCTGGTTTTCTTCACAATAGGCAAGAATATCGCTTAGATGACCGTGTTCATTTAGTAACTTCATCGTGGTCTTTTCACCAACACCCTGGATACCTTTATAGTTATCGCTAGGATCGCCAGCGATACCTTTGAAATCCGTGATCTGATCGGGATTAAGACCAAAAAGTTCATGAAGGTTAGCTTTGGTGTAGTCGATGGTTTCTGTCAAACCCTTCTTTAAGAAGCAGACGTGGACATGATCGCCTAAATCCAAAAGCTGAAGGAAGTCTTTATCGGAAGTAAAGAGGGTGACTTCA
>OMRU01000131.1 GCA_900313465.1 uncultured Clostridia bacterium | reverse complement strand
AAAACTTGGGTTCATATATTGTTATGATATTTATGAATATTATGGCACCGTCTATGGCGCTTATCCCTACTTGTTTTTACCACTTTCTGTGATATGCCTTTTGGCTGATTTCTTCTTTGTTTTCTTTGTAAATAGAACCAAAAACAAATGGTATCAGAAGACCAAATCCGTTTTCCAAAGAAATGCTCTTTCTGCTAAATCGTTGGATCTAGGTATCTTACTTGTTGATGGTATTGGAGTCCTTCTTGGTATCATTCTTTCTGTTTTCTTGTATGTCTTTGCCTTTATTCCTCATGCTAATGAACATGTGATGAAACTCCATCTGACGCCTCCTGTAGGCTATTATTACTACTCGCAACAACCGAAGAATCCATATTATGATTCCATCCATAAGCCGATGGAGTTAATCACTTTTGAGCCCGCCTTTATTGTGGCAATCGTCTTGTGTATTGTGATGTTGTTAATCACTTTTTATCTGACAACACGAAAACAAGAAAAGGTGAAATAGGAAGATATTCCACTAACCAAGAAGACGCTTGAAAATAGTGGTGATAATATGAAAACCGGCTTGACTTCATCATCGTCAGCCGGTTCTTTGTTGTGCAAATTTGCTTAGGGATTTTAGAGAATCGTGATGATGCCTTTGGTGGCATTCATCTTGATATGGTCGCCATCTTTTAATCGTTTGGTTGCACCTGAAACATTGACGATGGTAGGAAGACCATATTCTCTAGCAACAACAGCACCATGAGAAAGAGAAGAACCAATCTCGGTAATTAAACCAGCGGCATTGGAGTAATATGGTGTCCAACCGATATCGGTAAATTTGGCAACCATGATTTCCCCTTTCTTTAGTTGATTGGCGTCATCGACGCTGTTGATGACTTTGACGATACCTTCACATTCGCCTATGGAAACAGGTACACCTTTTAGTTGACCATCATTTTCGACATAATCTTCTTTGATGGGTGTTGGGCGTCCAAGATAAATATCATCAAAGACTAATTCTTCTTGTAATGGTAATGCCTTTCTTCTTAGAATCGCTTTTTTCTTTAAGGAAATATCGCCATTGATGAATAAACCAATTTCTTCATGTGTAAAGAAGTAGATTAAGTCAGGATCATCTAAAAGCTGTTCTTTAGTCATCAATTGCGCGAGGATGGCATATTGGGTCTTGAAGATATCGATGATCTTGATCAAGCGGGATTTGGTGTATTCTCTATCGACAACAGCCTGTCTGGCTTTCTTGGCATAAGAGATGCACATTTTTCTCAGGAAGGATTTCTTCACGAAGGCAAATTCCTTCTTGAAATCAATTTCTACTTCTTTGCTAGCCATGGACATAGGGGAGTTAAGAATACTTCTAAGATAACTCATCAAAGAAAGCTGTTCGTGTCTCCATGGTTTATTTCTCAGTTCTGCTTCTTTGATACAACGATGCCCGTGGATTTTTAAGAATTCATCGTATTTTTCTTTGATATCTTGATTCTTATTGATGAAATCCAGCAATTCCTGTTCCTTAAAAGAAACAGCCGAGCTATCTTTTTCTTTGATCATCAAGGAGATTTCCTGAAGCCTTTTTAGAATATCCGCACTTTCAATGTTTGGAATGTTAGATAACAGATGGGATAAGAAAGCCTGATATTCCTTCTTATCAGGGAAATAGGAATCTAACATCATGTATAACGTGCTAGAGGCACTTCCAGAGTAGGAACTAGAGGCGTAGTGATAAATCAAACTTTCATCTAGATACTTCAGGTTGTTATCGATTTCTTTATATTTTTCTTTGTAATCTTTTGTCTCACTGAATTTTACTTTGTCAAACAAAGAATCAAACTTCTTCATCGCTTTGTCACCAGAAAAGACATACTTCAAAAATCTTAATGAATTGATTCCTCTGACTAGAGGATTTGCGTATTTCTTGGTGATTTTTGGATAGTCATGATATTCACCCATGATGGAGAGATTCATAGACTGAGGGTTGGCGATAGCCACTCTGGCGTGCATGTTATATAACAGATTCATATCGAAGAAGAGATGATTGGAAAAAGAAGAAATCAGTCTAAGAGGTTTTTCACTATAGGGAGTCTTATAAAGACCGGCTTTAGCCAGCATATATCTCATACCATAGTCGATGGCTTTGGCACTGGTAGATAATGTCAAAGGAGTGACAGCACCAGGCATCATTTCCCCAACGTTTCTCTTGGTGAAAAGATGATTGGTCAAATCATCATCTCGATCAAATTCCTCAAGGTCGATGATCTCGGTGGTGATAGGTCTCATCTGTAAAAGATAGAGATCTCCATTCATCGCCCATTCGATGTCCATGTCGCCATGGAAGGTTTCTCTGATTTTTTTAGAGATATCATAGAGTTTTCTGATCTCATCTAAGGAGAGCAATTCATCTTCTTTGGCTTGGAAATGCTTGCGGGAGATTTCATACTGATGGGCGTTTTTGATACCGGAGACAAGGTTTTCACCTTGGCCTTTGACTGCTTCAATCAGAATGTTGGAACCATTGGTTGGAGCTGCGGTAAAGATAACACCGGATTTTTTGCTGTCGATCATTTCCTGAACGACGATGTTCATCATGTTGTCGTTATGAATATGGAAGTGCTTCTCATATTCTTCACTTCTTAATGTCTTGAGAGAATCAATGCAGGATTTGATTTTCTCTAGCAAATGTTCTTTATCGACAAATAGGAAAGTATCATACTGCCCAGCATGGGAAGAGGTCTCGCCATCTTCGTTAGAGGCACTGGAACGAACTGAGACGTTCTGAAAATGATGTTCATCAAAAAAAGACAAGATTTCACTCTCATCTATGTTGTCTGTTTCGGTAATCAAAAAACCGCGAGGTACCTTAAAACCGGCTTTGATCAATTGATCAAGGCCTTTGGCTTTACCTCCAATCTGTGGATATATTTCCTGGGGAATTTCACCTAATAGATATAATTTCATTTGCGCTTTAAACTTTCTATCTTTCTGGAGTTGAAATATCTGGAAGCATCGTGATTAAAACCGATTTCCAAAATACCTCTAGAAGAGATGCCGTCGATTTCATATTCTGCAATATTTTCGTGAAGAATGTATTTTCCTTCTTCAAAATGATATGTGACTGTGGCTAAGGTTTTCACGTTCACTCTAATGTCTTTCTTATCATCAAGATGCACTGAAAAAGTCATGGATGATGGAATCACGCCTTGATTCAGTTCATGGAGATCGTTAGTGGAAGAGAGCATATATTTCTGCCTGTCGTTCTGGAGATGATAATTGCCAACTTCCAAAAGACTCATGACAGGATAGGAGACTAGTGAATAATTGAACTGCAGTTTATCGCTGATTGCCATCAACCATAAATGATTGTTCATATAGTCCCATTGGCGAGGTCCAAAAGAATGATCTCTGACACAGGGAAGAGAAAACTTTACTTCCTTGCCATTCAAAACGAATTTTCCTTCCAGAATGCCTTCTTGTTCATAGTGAGTCTGCCCCTGGATTTTATCCAGATTGGAAAAGAAGGATTTCTTCCATTTCTCGTTTGCCATGGCCAAGGCCATTCTGGAATGAGGCATGTCACTTGAGAAATTCAGTGGCTGATATCTCTCTTTGAATGTAGCACTAAACATTACGACGTCTTCTTCATTCAGGGTAGACGAAAATTCAATCTGATATGAATTATCAGACTTTTTTATTTTTAGCGGAGATTCCTTAGGTT
>OMRU01000092.1 GCA_900313465.1 uncultured Clostridia bacterium | reverse complement strand
CTAAGACCCAACGCGTTTACTCCATCAACAAAGATTTGTATTTAAATAGCTACTATTCCTATGAAGAAAACAAAACCAATCGTGATCCCTATACCGATGCTTGGTATGACTCAGAAAAAGTGATTTCCAACAATTATACTTATACCAAATATGAATACGGCACAAGAGATGCAAACTCCATCACATCTTTAAATGAATCCGTTGAGGGAAAGGAATTCCTCTCAACCTTATCCGTAAACGTATATGACACTACGTTTAGATCCGCTAATTTAAATAATTATGCCCCCATATTCGGTACAAAAATTCTCAAATCTAGCATTTCACTAACGCCCGATAACAATACCCCCAATCAAACCTTCCAGTTTACAGAAACCCTAGAATGTCGCAATTATGTAAGTGAAACAAATTCGTCATCTAGTTCTCCGACATATTATTACACCATTCACGGTCAAAAATATGAACTAGCCTTTACTACATTAATCGGAACGAAGTTGAATACAAAAACTGTTGCGCTCGAATTCACCAGTTCAACATACATTGATAGCTATTCCAGCGGTATTTATGATGGTGGTTTAATCATTTTCAACGTTTCCAATCAAAATTATTTAGCCAATACATCCTTAAGTGATATCACAGTAAACATCATCTTCAGCTATGATGGTAATCAAGCTGTCATCAACTCCGTCAGAAAAAAATAGTTTTTAAAAGAATTTAAAACTGGTGCCCGTCAGCACCAGTTATTTTAATTACATTTTTTCTTTTAAATCGTATTTAGAATCTTCATCACACCATTTTCATCATTGCTGGATGTGAGGAAATTCGCAATCTTCTTTACTTCCGGATGAGCATTAGCCATCGCATAGGAATGTTTGCACTGCTTTAGCATCTCTACATCATTGAAGTAATCACCAAACGCCATACTTTCTTCTTGAGAGATATGGTATTGTTCCTGAATGGATTTCAAGGCAGCACCTTTATTGGCATCATAATTGGAAACATCAATCCAGCTGACACCAGAGACAACGGCAGCTAAATGCTTTGGTAAAGCATCAAAGTAATGGGCGCTTGCTTCCGCCATCTGCTTTCTGAAATAGATGGCAAATTTCACAATATTCTCTTCTAGGGCAATCTTGGTCAGATCATCTTCATGATTCAGTCTTGCATAATACTGGGTAGCATTGGCAAGTTCTTCCTCTTGGGTTGATTTCATATAGCTGCCTTTGATACCACAAAGAAGAGGAGTCGCATAAGGAACCTGTTCTAATAATCTGAGGGTGTTGAGAACATCTTCTTTCTTCAAGACATTCTTATAGATGATTTCTCCACGATAAAAACATAGCGTTCCATTTTCAGCAATGAAAACAAGACGATCAGCAATTTCATGGAACATTCTTTCCAAGGTATAGTATTGTCTACCAGAGGCGATGGCTACTTTTACCTGAGGATGACTCTTTACCCAAGGGATAAAATCCTCAGGCAATCTCTTCTTGCTATCCAAGAGAGTTCCATCCATGTCCACAGCAACGAGTTTTATATTCATCATGCGTTCCTTTTTGATAGTTAGATTATATCTTCTTTTTTTAGCGTATGACAACGATAAAAAGCCTGAAATAGGAGACATGCAGAAATTTCAGGCTTTGATTTTTATACCGAAATGATTTATTCGAGTTCGATTGTTGACGGTGGCTTGGAAGTGAAGTCGTACATCACTCTGTTGACACCTTTGACTTCATTGACGATACGATCGACAATGGTAGTCATGACATCAGCAGGAATCATGACTGGCTTGGCAGTCATGAAATCGTCAGTCTGGACTGCTCTTAAGACAATCGCATAATCATAAGTTCTGCTATCGCCCATGACACCGACAGATCTCATGTTGGATAAAGCAGCGAAGTACTGAGAGATTTCCTTATCTAAACCAGCCTTGGCAATTTCTTCTCTATAGATCCAGTCGGCTTCCTGAACAATCTTGACCTTCTCAGCGGTGACATCACCGATGATACGGATACCAAGACCAGGTCCTGGGAATGGCTGACGATGGACGATGAAGTCTGGTAAACCAAGAAGTGTACCCACTTCTCTGACTTCATCCTTGAAGAGGTTCTGTAAAGGTTCAACTAAACCCTTGAACTTCATATTCTTTGGTAAACCACCAACGTTGTGGTGGGATTTGATCTTGGCAGAGATGCCTAAACCAGATTCGATTCTATCAGGATAGATGGTACCCTGAGCAAGGAATTCCACATCGCTCAATTTGTTGGTTTCAGCTTCAAAGACTTCTAAGAAGGTAGCACCGATGATCTTACGCTTCTGTTCAGGTTCAGTTACGCCTTCCAATTTCTTATAGAATAAATCTTTGGCATCAGCGCGGATGAAATTGAGGTCGTATTTGCCCTTTGGACCAAAGACGGCTTCGACTTCTTCAGCTTCGTTCTTTCTTAAAAGTCCGTGATCGACAAAGACACAATATAAGTTCTTACCGATGGCTTTGGATAATAAAGCGGCGACAACAGCGGAATCAACACCGCCAGAAAGACCTAAAAGAACTTTCTTGTCACCGACCTGTTCACGAACAAGTCTGATCTGTTCATCGATGAAGGATTCAGACTTCCAGGTAGGTTCGCACTTGCAGATGTTCAAGACGAAGTTCTCAATGGACTTTTGACCTTCAATGGTATGTCTGACTTCAGGATGGAACTGAGTCGCATAAATATTTCTTTCTTTGGATTCAAAGGAAGCGATTGGGCAATTATCTGTCTTGGAAGTGACGACAAATCCTTCTGGCACCTCACTGATTCGATCGGTGTGAGACATGAAGACTTCCGTATGCTTGCTGAAACGATCCAAAAGAAGAGAATCAGCAATGATATCCACATCAGTCTTACCATATTCGCTGGTATCAGCATGAATGACTTTACCACCTAACTGATGGGCAATCATCTGAGCACCATAGCAAATACCAAAAATCGGTTTTCCTAAGGAATAGATTTCCTTGCTGATAAGTGGAGAATTTTCTAAATAACAGCTGTTTGGACCACCAGTAAAGATGAATCCTTTCACAGTTGGATCCTTTAACTTTTCGATATCGATGGTATAAGGAACAACTTCAGAATAAACATGACATTGACGAACACGTCTAGCGATGAGTTGATTGTACTGACCGCCAAAATCAATTACGAGAATTTTATCTTGGTTCATAGCACGCTCCTTGTGTAATGACTTATCAATTATAGACTAATTATCCTCGTGTTAAAAGAAACAATTTATTTATTCCAAGTTTTGTTATAATATGACTTGTATATGAACCGCTTACAATTAATTCAATTCATTCAGAGCCTCGAAAATGAGAACCTGATTGCCTTCTCTGTCGGGGATGAGAAACTATCTAATCGCTTCGATCGACTGGATATGAAGCAGTGTGAAAAAGGCGATTTCTACACAGAGATTTCCTATGCTTTATATTCCTATATCGCTAACGCCATCTTCTATAAAGCCATGGGTAAAGAAAAAGCGATGGAAGGATATTCCTATTTTGATACGCAATGGGAAGAAATCATCCATGGTCAAGAGACCATCTATGATGAGAACAGCAAAGTCGTCAAAGACAGAGCACTAAGATTGCTCGACTCTTTCCTTTCCTCTATGGATGAAACCACTCTTGCTGATCTGATGGAGAAGATTGCTCCACTTTGTGTACTCAAAATCATGAAGAACCATCCAGGAGAAGAGAAAAAGATTCTCCGCAAATTTGAAAAGAAAAAAGATATCGTCTATAACCAGGTAACGCTATTCAGCCGTTCCTTATATCACACCTTCTTGAATCGTTCATCAATCGATCCTATGTTGATTCAACCAGACGTTCATGATTTATCCAATGGTGTATTTGCCTATAACAAGGAAGAATTGATCATTCCTACCTGGCAGAATGCATTTACCTTGGAAAGTTATAAATCCGTTTTGAAAAATGGTGTTATAGCCTGTTCTAACGAATTCCCATTCAAGGATATCCGGATGTTATCCGTCATCTACTTAGTCAAAGATATCGTGGGAACATATCAATTCTCCGACGATTAGTTTTTATCAGTTTTTTCTAATATTTCCCTAAAAAACAACGAAAAAGTCATAATGCAACCAATAGTTGCGCTGTTGAACACTAGACTTGGTAGTGCAACCAAGACCGCTTTTTCTAGAATATGGCCATGAAGCGAGGAGAAAAACATGAACATTAAAATTGCGGATCGTTTAGTCGAACTCAGAAAAAAGAATGGCCTATCTCAAGAACAATTAGCGGATAAATTAGGTTTATCCAGACAGGCTGTTTCCAAATGGGAGAGAGCAGAAGCAAGTCCAGATACAGATAACCTGATTTGTCTTGCCAAACTCTATGGCGTCTCATTAGATGATTTACTAGATACCGATCAATCCATTGAAGAAATCGCCCAGGATACCCGTATCCACGAA
>OMRU01000094.1 GCA_900313465.1 uncultured Clostridia bacterium | reverse complement strand
ACCTCTTTCCCAGGCTTCTACTACCTCATCCTCAATGACCATATTGTCAGCGACATAACAAGCATCGACATGATATGTAGTAAAGATTGCTTTTAAGATTGTTACAAACGTCATTCTTGTTCTTCCACGTCTTCTTTGTCTTCTGTGTCTTCTTTATCCTGGTTTAGCACAACCAGGCTAGCAGTATCGCTATTCTTTTTATGATGTTTTCTTAAGTCAGAGATATCGATGATTTTGACATTGGTGTTGGTTGGATGATCGGTGTTTGGTTTACTGGCGGTCTTTTCTTTGAGTTGTTCTTCCTTGATGGCTCTCTTGGTGTTTCTGATCTTGACTAACAGGACAGATAAAGAAGAGATACCTAAGATGAAAAGTACAGCACCGACAACTAACAGCATATAATTTTCTACAGCAGCCTTATTGCTGACATACATGATCAAATAGAAGATACCACTGCCGAGAAGCAAGGCGGCAAGAATAAAGGCCAAAACGGCTTGAACCGTGGATTTTTCAACGCTCTTACCGGCGATTTTATCTATGCCGTGAAGAATAAGTAATGCGGAAATGATGATAACGAAGATGGAGACGAAGTAAGAAAGAATTTCATTGATGATATCAAGTTTGATAAAGAGAATCACAGCCGCAGTCAACAGTACAGCACCAAATATGACTTCATGGTTATACGGATTGCGATATAAGAAGTATCCCGATAAGATATCAAGAACACCATAAACAGCAACCACAATACCAACGGAGATAGAAAGCATCACGCTTCCGCTAGCTTCATTATCTTTGTTCACCCAGGCATTGATGATAAACAAGATACCAAGAACCATCAATATGGAAGCCTGGCCAATCTTGATCCACTTATAGACGTCGATTCGGCTATCATTCATTTCCAGTTTTTTCATCCACAAACTGCTTTTGCATAACATCAGAAACATGATATGTTTCGATACTATATAACTAGATTTTATAACATTTACATGACAATTTCTCATATCAATTTTATAAATTTCATTTTTTCTTTCTACCCCATTCAAAAATCGTAAATCATTCCTCCATAACGAGAATAGGAAGACCATCTTAAAATGATTTTTAACATCTTGTTGAAGAACAAGAACGCCAGAATGACAGCCAAAATGTCAAATAAACCTTGCGCGCACGAGATATATATATAAAATATATATAAGACTTTGTTGTTTTTTTAGGGGTCGAAGTATATAATATGCCTACATGCGTTTTTTGTGCGCATTAATTACATTGTTATTTAGGAGGGAATAAACCTATGAAACGTACTTATCAGCCAAGCAAAATCAAGAGAGCTCATACCTGTGGCTTCAGAGCCAGAATGGCTACCAAGAACGGTAGAAAAGTCTTAGCCAGAAGAAGAGCTAAGGGTAGAGCTCATTTAACTCAGGCCTAATACCTGAGTTCTTTTTCGGTTGCAACAATGGAAAAAGAATATCGTTTAAAGAAGTCTCAGGATTTCAAAACAGTACTAGACCAAAGACATTGCGCCGGAAAGAATTCGTCCGTTTCGGTATTCTATGCTGAAAACAACGACTTACACGCACGCATTGGCATTTCCGTATCCAACAAAATCGGAAATGCTGTGACACGCGTAAGAGTCAGAAGACAAATTCGGGCTCAGATCAACCTCACAGATGTCCTTTCCAAGCCTTATGATATCGTCATTATTGCTCGTTCAGGTTATCTAGAAAAGACATTTCAGGAAAATACTGAAATTTTGAAAAAGTTTTTCTTACGACTGGGCTCTCCACTAAAAGGGGAAAAGCATGAGAAATAATTCGAACAGATTATTCAAACGTCTGATGGTTCTCTTTGCTGGAATCATCGGTGTTTTTGGTTTGTCTAGTTGTACTAAGACATTCACCACCGTTCAAGACCAAGCCAACCAGCTTTTTGCTTACTATGGCAATTTATATAGCGAAAGTGTCGACTTAGAAGAAGACACTACCGGTTATAGCAACACTTCCTTACAGAACACCAACCGTGAAGCTTTATTCAATAGTCTTACTGAAAACCAGGGCTATTCCACCATCGACAAGAAATTCCTCAACTACATGAACGCTCGTGTAGAAGACGAAGCCAATGAGACTTATGTCTTATGGACTGATGGTTCCTTAGCCAAGGAAAACGATGAAACAGCTAAGCAGATTGCTCAGCATGTCGCCATCTATGCCGGTTTAAATGATGAGACCAACAAAGTTGATACTTTGTTTGCCAATCTTGATTCCTGGTATAAGTTAGCCGTCAATGGTGAAGACTACGTCGCCAAAGATGGTACAACCTATGAAGCTCCAGGTGTCTTGTATTCTCCAAGTGCTGGTTATATCGCCAAGTTGAAGAACAACTTAATCACCAAGGTTTCTACCTTGCGTGCCGGTTATTCTCCAGAAAGCAGAAACTTCACCCACGGCGGTTCTACCGTCTACATCGAAGGAAAGACCTGGGGTCAGGCCTTTGCCGAATATGGCTTCCTTGAAGGCTTATTCGTCTATCCATTCGGTTGGCTCGTCCATCAGATTTCCACCGTCGATTTATCTAACGGCTGGTGGCAGATCCTTGCGATCGTCGTCATCACCGTCTTAGCTCGTTCTTTGACTGTTGTCTCTACCTACATCCAGACCAAGACTCAGGCCAAACAGCAAAGAATCCAGCCATTACTCAATCAGTTACAAAAGAAATATCCAAACTCTCAGACTGATCTAGACCAGCGTCGTGCCTTGGCTATGGAACAGTCTCAGATCATGAAGAGAAACAAGGTTCATCCACTTCTTCCAATGCTCTTCTTGATCTTACAATTCCCACTCTTCCTCTGTGTCTGGGCCTCCTTACAGGACAGTGCGGCCTTAGCCTCAGGTAATTGGTTGGGATTGTCCTTAACAACGGTTGTCAGTACTTGCTTCACTAATTTCTCTACCACCAATGGTGCTTTGACAGGTGTCTTCATCTTCATCCTCATGACCGTTGCTAACATCTTAGCTAGTGCAACATCTCTGTTCTTCAATACCTGGAGAACCAAGAACTTCGGTACCGTCGCCACCCAGATGGGTCCTGATGGTAAACCAGTCGATCCAAACAAGTCCATGAAGTGGATGACCATCATCATGTCCGTCTTCATCGTCTTCATGGGTTGGAACTTACCTGCCGGTATGGGTATCTACTGGTTATTAGGTTCTCTCATTTCTATCTTCCAAACTCTCATCATGGAACTCATCCAGACCAGAAACCGTCACAAATTTGCGGAAAATACTGGTGATGGTTCCACACTTGCCGCTGTCAGAAGAAGCAAACACCACTCTTCTACCAAAGCTGAAGCTGATAAAAAGGCCAGTAAGAAGAACAAATCTGATAAGCCAATGTGGAGGTAAAAACCTATGAATAAATATGAAGGAAAAACTGAAGAAGAAGCCGTAAAAGCTGCCTGTGCCGACTTAGGCATCGCTGATCCAAAGACCTTGAATTATCAGGTCATCTCTGTCAAGAAGACTTTGTTCAGCAAGACAGTTACCATCGGTATCTACAGCATCAACGACGTCATTGTCTTTGCTGATGACTACATCAAACGTTGCTTACGCGCCTTAGGTTTAGAAGGTTCTACGGAAGCCAAGTACGAAGATGGTGTCATCAAGCTCAACATCGTCACTGCCAAGAACAAGAATGTCATCGGTAGAAATGGTGACACGCTCCGTTCCATCAACGAATTGACTCGCTCTGCCTGCTTCAATCGTTTCGGCGGTCACTATCGCATTCTTCTCAACTGCGACGGTTACAAGGAAGTCAAATATTCCAAGTTTGCTTCTGTCGCCAGAAGATATGCCAGAGATGTTCAGCGCACCCATGAGACCATCATCCTTGATCCAATGACTTCTGATGAAAGAAGAATCATTCATCAGGCCTTGGCTGACATGCCAAACATCAAGACTCAGTCCTTAGGCACTGGTCACAAGAGACATGTCACCATTCAGTATGTCGCTGATGGTGTCAAAGTTCCAGCTGACGAAGAATAATCAAACTTACTAAGAGGCTCAATCGAGCCTCTTTTCTTTTACTTTGATAAGAACCGAAAAGGGATTGCCAATCAAGGCAATCCCTTATTTTGAATCAAACTGATTATTCCGCCTTTGCAGCTAACTGAGCGGCCATGTTAGAAACAAAGTTACCCTTATCGAGTTTGACAACGTCAGCGATGACAGAGGCGATAGATTTCGAATTGGCTGCGCCATGAGCTTTAAAGACAACCTTCTTGGCACCAAGAACAATGGCACCACCAAGTTCGTTATAGGCAAACATGTTGTAAAGCATATTGGCAGTCTTTTCATCACCGTTCATCTGAGCAATCTTCATGCCGATGAGACCAACTGCTTCCGCATTCTTCAAGATCAAGTTACCGGAGAAACCATCACAAGCGACAACATCGCACTTATCGAGGAAGACATCGCTACCTTCGATGTTACCGATGAAGTTGAGGTTGGATTCTTTAAAGAGAGTAAAGGCAGCTTTACGAATAGAGTCACCCTTAGTTTCTTCTTTACCGACGTTCATCAAGCCAACGCGAGGAGATTCAATTCCACAATAAGACTTCATCAAGGCTGTGCCAAGCTGAGCAAACTGGAATAACTTATCTTCTCTAATTTCGATATTGGCACCACAATCAACCAAGCAGACATTTCTCTGTTTGATATTTAAGAGCATGGCGGCTAAGGCTGGGAAGGCAACACCTTCCAAAAGTCCGATGTGTCTGATAGAAGAGACAAGTAACATGCCCGTTGGGCCAGCAGAGACAACACCAGCGACATCGTCATGATCTCTTGCGTAATCAAAGGCATCGACCATAGAGCAATGACCTTTGAAACGAAGCATGGCCATGACATCATGAATGGATGGATCCAAAGGAAGAGAATCGATGATGATGTAATCCTGAGGATTTTCACCATTCTCATTCAATGTCTTTACGATGTCCGCCTGGATACCGACAAGGACCAATTGATAATCCGGATTTTGTTTTCTTGCAGCAATGGCACCGAGAATCAAGACGCTTGCATCCTGATCTGCGCCAAGCGTATCAATGACAATTTTTCTCATTAGTTGATACCTACTAACAAATCATAGACGTCCTGCTTACCTTCATAAGCACCGACTTCGAGATTTGGATATTTTTCTCTGATATGGTTGGCAATCTCATCAGCCTGAGTGGCGTTGAGACTCTTGCCATACCATTGACGCCTTGGATATAGTGACCTTTGATGCATTCCACACCATCAGCCGAGGTATCTCTGACCGCTTTGCAGATGAAGCCAGAAGTGATCCATTCGTTTTCTTCTTTCATGGACTGGTAGCATTCATCGACACTTTCTTCATCACCCATGATCATGCTTAAGCAAGCATAACCAGCTGGGATGGTCTTGGTCTCCAAGACCTTGACGTTGCTATCCTTGTATAATTCGGCAGCCTGATGAGCAGCCATAAGAATATTGGATTCATCTGGTAAGACGATGATATCATCCGCATTGGCTTCCTTAAAGGCGTCGATCAGTTCGGCGCTGGAAGTGTTCATGGTGCTACCACCGTTGATGACGACATCACTGCCGAGATCCTTGAACATCTGGATGATGCCTTCACCCTGAGCGATAGAGACAACAGCATACTTCTTTCTGGTCTGCTGTTTTCTTTCTTTCGCATCGTTGACGTTCTTGTTCTGAAGGGTCATGTTTTCCATCTTGAAGGTCAGGAATTCACCAAAACGCTGAGCGTATTCGATGACTTCATATGGCTTCTTAGTATGGATATGAACCTTGACGATCGTACCGTTTTGGAAACAGACGATGGAATTGCCGTGTTCGTGTAAGTAAGCGATGAAAGCCTGCAAATCGAAATTGGCAAGATCGATTTTGGCAGTCTGTAACTGTAAAAGGAATTCCGTGCAATAGCCGTATTCCAAAATGGAATCCTGGTTGAAAAGAGAGAAATCGTAAGTAGGAAGCATGGAAGAACCTTCGTGGGTAGGAGCTTCTTCCACAGAGTCACTTTCACCAGTGAAGAACTGTAAGAAGCCTTCAAAGATGGTAAGCAAACCTTTACCACCAGAATCGACAACACCGGATTCCTTCAAGATAGGAAGAAGGTTTGGTGTGTTATCAAGAGAAATCTTCATGGACTGAACGACCATGGAGAAGAAAGACATGAAAGAGACTGTCTTGTAATCAATTGTGTTACGAATTGATTCAATACCTTCTCTGGCAACCGTAAGAATTGTACCTTCAGCTGGTTCATCCACCGCCATATAGGCGATCTGGTAAGCCTGGACCATGGCTAAGGCAAATTCAAAGACGTTAACTTCTTTTTTACCTTCTAAGCCCTTGGCTAAACCATTGAAATAACGAGAGGAAAGAACACCTGAATTACCTCTGGCACCTAAAAGCATACCAGTAGATAAGTCTTCAGCAACTTTTGAAATATCTTCGTTTTCCTTGATCTGATGAAGACCATTGGCAAGGGTGAGTCTCATGTTGGTGCCTGTATCACCATCGGGAACAGGGAAGACATTCAAATCGTTAATGGCCTGGTAGTGTGCGGAAAGATTATTGAAACCACACTGAACAATCTGCTGAAAAAGAATGCCGTTAATTACTTTACAATCCATAATCGACTACTCACCTAAGATGGTGACCTCTTTACCGTAGAAATATGCGATGATAGTCTGAGGACCACAAGATGCGCCGAGGATTGGACCAAGAGGATTCATGAAGTATCTGGCAAACTTCACACCCTTTGCTTCAATCATGGAAATAATGGCCTTAGCATCTTCTTCACAGTCAGCATTATCGATAGCCAACCAATGCTTTTCTGGTTCAACAGCATTGTCAACAACAGACTGAGCGATTTCTTCTAAGGCAGCTTTTCTGCCGCGAACTTTCTTATAGGCATAGTTGTTACCCTTGATATCAGAGATGATGATTGGCTTGATACCAATGATGTTACCAAAGAAAGCAGCACCAGCTTTGACTCTACCGGCATTCTTTAAATAAGTTAAGGTACCGACAGTAGCGAACTGGTTATATTTGAGTTTATCTCTTTCGGTGATGGCAGCAACTTCATCGATGGACTTGCCTTCTTTTCTTAAAAGGCTAGCTTGGATACCCATGAAGCCCTGACCCATACCGGAGTTGAGAGCATCGATAACGATAATCTTGGCATCTGGTCTCTGTTCCATGATTTCCTTGGCAACCTTAGCGCCGAGTTTGACAGAACCGGATAAAGCAGAAGAGCAACCGATATATAAAACATCCATACCCTTATCAAGGTATTCGTTGAACTTCGTCTTATATTCATCTTCGGTGACCAACTGAGTGTATGGTCTCTTACCCTTCGACATGATGTCGTAGAATTCCTTTGGAGACATATCTGGCCAGGATAAGTCAGCAGCATAAACCTTGTCATCCAAAGAGACACCCATCTTGCAATAATCCAAATCGAATTCTTTTAAGTTTTCGACGGTGAGGTTGCAAGTGGAGTCGAGCAAAATAGCGTAATTTCTCATATTATTCCTCCTAACGGAATCGCTCTTCCTATTATATAAGATTAAACTGATTTAACAAAATATATTTATATATAAATATACGTTTCACGTAATGATTTTCGAAAAAATCGAAATGTTACCGCTTAAAAGAGTTGAAACCAAACAATCCCAAAACCAGTAAAACACCACTGATGATGGTGATGATCAAACCCAAAGTCTGATAATCAGGAAGCATAGCTAATCCAACCCAAAAAGCAGAAAAAGCCAATATTGTAAAAAGACAAAGCAAGGTCAGTTTACCATTGCTTAACTTAGAATGACTTCTCTTTAACGAATCATTATCATTATTTCTTTCTGCCATAATCATTCCCTCAATTAAAGAACCCAAACAAATAAAGCTAACATCACCAACACGCCAAGTTGGCAAAGCAAACCAAAATAAATGGTGATGGAGAAATACTTCTTCTCAGTCTTATGATGCGAAACAACACGTCCTAAAAGTGCACCTAAAGCACCATTAAGCACGGCTAGACTAAGCAATGTTTTTTCTTTGATTCTCAACGTTCCTCTCATTGCCAACTTCTTGTCGCGTAAAAAAGCGACAAAGGCGGCAATAGACATTACCACCAAGAGAAATCCATCGATGAGAAGTAACCACATGTGATAAGTAAACATTCATACACTCCTTTTTTCTCTATTCTCAAATATAGGCCGCTTTTTGCGGCCTATATCACTCTCAATAATAATAGAACATCTCCGTCTGGAACGACCCAAGAAGTCCCACTTTCTGTTTGACCTTCATGATCAGATGAAGTTCATATTGCTCATCTTCTCGAGGGATGATTTCAAACAGACAATAATATTTGCGGTCGGCTTTGTAAACCAAAGCGACACGACCTTTGGAGACAGTGTCTTTCTCCATATTGACGGTTTCAAATTCCACGACTTCAAAATTATATTCATGGCCGCCATGAATATCAGCAGATTTGATATCCTTTGGTGTCAAAACATAACTGGTCATCATCTCTTTACCGCGAAGGTATTTCTTTTCTACCTCTTTGGTATTGATGCCAAAAGAATTGTCGGGTTTAAAGAACTTACTCGACTTTTCACATCTACGCCACAGATAGTCTACAATGTTTTCGCTGCTGAATAGGTTAGTTCTGGTTTCATAAAGATTTTCATCATACTGTCCCATAACTTATTTCCTCTTATTTGTATTATATCAAAATTTCTATTTTGCGTTTAGAATCTTTGAATAAAGATGTTTTTCCTTCGCTGGAAACGATTGATTTTTCCTTAGTTTTTAGATGTTTAGCCCATCTATTTCATATATAATAAATGAGAACTTTTTCTAAAAGAAATATGTAAACTACAGGAGGAACAGATATGTCCAAAGCAGACAAAATATTCATTGACAATATGAACGACATTCTTACCAACGGCGTTTGGGATACGTCTTATCCGGTAAGACCACATTGGGAGGATGGAACTCCAGCTCACACCGTCAAGAAATTCGGTGTCGTCAATCGCTACAATCTTGCGGAAGAACTTCCTATTCTCACCATCAGAAAGACCGCCTTTACCAACTGTCTTGATGAACTTTTATGGATCTGGCAGAAGAAATCCAACAATGTGCACGATTTAAACTCTCATATCTGGGATTCCTGGGCC
>OMRU01000200.1 GCA_900313465.1 uncultured Clostridia bacterium | reverse complement strand
CGAAGAAGCTGACAAGATGATCAATAAAGATCTCGAACGTCAGAACGAGAATGAAGAAGCTGCTGATGAGTTCAAGAAGGCAATGGATGAAATGGTCAATCCTGAAGAGGAAGAAGACGAATTCAATCCAGAAAAGCCGGACGAAGAAGACGATAAGAAACAAGAAGAAAATAACGACGATAAACAAGAACAGAATGACGATAAGCAGGAACAGTCTGATGACAAACAGGAACAGTCTGATGACCAGCAAGAATCCTCTGATGACCAGCAGCAAGGCGGTCAGCAGGGTGGTGGTCAGCAGCAGCCTGGTCAGCCTGGTGGCTCTCAATCTGGTGGCCAGCAGGGTTCCGGCAAGGGTGGCGATTCGGCTGGTGCCGGTTCTGGTGAGTTCTCTTATGGTTCTAATGGTGGTATCTATACCGAAAACGGTGGCGAAACCATCAATGACAATAACAATAAGGAGAATGGTCAGGCTGGTGCTCTTACCGATGCTTCTACTTCCGGTGATGAATCTGGTGACATCTCTGATTACTTCGATATTCTCTATGGAACCAATCCATAATCAGAACGTCAATTAAAGTCGAATAAAAAATAGGAAAAGAATAAGGAAATTATAAAAATGGAAAACGAACAGTTAATTCAGAATTTTGCAGAATCCGTCGCCAAGATCAAAGGCGAACTTCATAAGGATATCGTCGGTCAGGAAGAAGTCTTAGACGCTGTTATCATCGCTGTTGTTGCTGGTGGTAACGTTCTTCTCGAAGGTGTCCCAGGTACTGGTAAGACTCGTTTGATTAGATCTCTTGGTCAGACCTTGGATTTACCATTCTCTCGTATTCAGTTCACACCAGACTTGATGCCAAACGACGTCACTGGTACCAACATCATCCGTAAGGATGAAAATGGTAACTTGGTTACCACTTTCCAGAAGGGTCCTATCTTTGCTCAGATCGTTTTAGCCGATGAAATCAACCGTGCTACACCAAAGACTCAGGCCGCTATGTTGGAAGTTATGCAGGAACACAAGGTTACTGTTTCCGGTGTCACCTATCCAATGGCTGAACCTTTCTTCGTCTTAGCTACTCAGAACCCAGTTGAACAGGATGGTACCTATCCACTTCCAGAAGCTCAGATGGACCGTTTCATGTTCAAGGTTACGATGGTCTTCCCATCCACCAAGGAACTTGGTGATATCGTCAACATGACCCAGGGTCATATGGAAGAAAATGCTACTGCTGTCGTCAATGGCGAAACCATTCTCGAAATGAGAAAGTTAGCTCAGGGTGTCCCAGTCATCCCAGAAGTTTTGGAATACGCCATGAGACTTGTCGAAATGACTCACTCTGAATTGGATGACAACAATTCCGAAACTGCTAAGAAGTATGTCCGTTATGGTGCTTCTCCACGTGCTTGCCAGGCTTTAATCACTGGTGCCAAGATCAGAGCTTTGATCAATGGTAACTACAATGTTTCCTATGATGATATCGATGCTCTTGCCTATCCAGTCTTGAGACACAGAATCAAGATTAACTACAACGCCATCAACGAAGGACTTTCTATCGATAAGGTTATTGGTCTCCTTATCAAGGAAAACAGAAAGAACATCTAACATGAAGAATGTGATCGACGAACAATTTCTTCAGCAACTGGAATTATTTGGCCTTTCGGTCAAAGATAATGTCGCCGGTCTTTTTGGTGGAAACCACAAATCTAAAAAATATGGTTCTTCCTGTGAATTCGCCGACTATCGTGATTACATCGAAGGCGACGATATTTCCAAAATCGATTGGAACTTATATGGTAAGTTCGAGAAGATGTATCTCAAGCTCTATCTTGATGAAAGACAGATGCAGACGAGAATCTATATCGACTGCTCCAGATCAATGTCCTATTTCGATAAAGACCAGTATGCTGTAAGATTAGCTACAACCTTAAGCTATTTATCCGTCAATGAGATGGATAAGGTCTCTATCTATTGTATTCATGGAAACCAATGCGAAGCCGTCTTAGAAAATATGATCGGCAAAGATACATACATGAATTCAATCGGTAGACTCAACAAGTGTTATTTCGATGGTGAATCCCATCTTTCTGAAGCCATTATGCGCTCCACTGTCGGCTATGGTGATGGTAGAAGTATCATCATCTCCGACTTCTTGACTGATGAGAATTACCATGATGTCATCGACTACCTCAGAGGCAAGAGAAGAGATGTCTTGTGCATCCAGGTTCTTGCCGAACAGGAAGTCAACCCATCCCTTCGTGGTAAGACAATCGTTCACGACTCGGAAGATGACAACCACATCTATAAGAACAACATCACTCGTGATGTCTTAAAGGCTTATAAGAAAGCTGTGGAATATGTCACCAATCGTATCGATAACTTCTGTATGTCCAGAGATGCCGACTATGTCACGGCTATCACTAGCGACTCCATGAAGGAACTCTTCTTCAATAAAATGGTACAAAGGGGGATTATTAAATGAGCTTTCAATATCCTTTTGCGCTCTTCGCCCTCTTGGCTATTCCGGTTTTAATCGTCATCTACATCTTAAGAAACCGTTACAAAGAAGAGACCGCTCCTTCCACCTACTTATGGGAATTATCTGAAAAGTTCTTAAAGA
>OMRU01000201.1 GCA_900313465.1 uncultured Clostridia bacterium | reverse complement strand
GACATCTTCATCTTCAGGATCAATTTCAATTTTCTCCATCATCTTGATGGCATCCTTGATATCCGTCTTCAGAGAAGAAAACTCCTGATACCCACAAAGAGATAAAGCATCCTCAAAGGCTTTTTTAGGAACTTCAAGAGAATACATGTCTCTGACTCTATCGGGAAGATTATGACATTCATCCACACATAGATAGGTATGGGTTCTTGCAATTGATCCTTCTTCAAGACCTAGTCTATCATGATAGTCATAGACATAGGTGTAATCACAAACCAGGACATCACAATAGAAGGATAAATCAAGCTGGAACTGGAACGGACACATCTCTCTTTTATAGCAGATATCCTCAATGGCTTTTCTGTCAAAAGCATCTTCTAGCTCTAACGCATCAAAGATGGCATCCATGAGCTTGTCATAATAATGACGAGCAAAAGGACATTCATCAGGATTACAATGTCCCTTCTTGTCATTAAAACAGATATTTTCTTTTGATGTAAATTCAATGGATTTACATTTGGCGCCTTGTTTCTTGAATAAGTCTAAAGCCGACATGGCAATCTTCTTGATGGAGTTCTTGCTGGTGAGATAAAAGATTCTATCGGCCTTATGTTGACCAAACCTAGAGACTAAAGGATAAAGAACCGAGATGGTCTTACCAATACCAGTAGGGGCTTCAATATAGACTTCTTTTTTCTCTTCGGCAGCATTAGAGATGAAATCCATCATCTCTTTTTGTCCGTTTCGATAACTTGGAAATGGGAAAACTAAATCCTTGATGGATTCATCTCTGATTTCCTTAAAGCGCTGAATCTTCTTCTGATAGTTGGTAAAGCGAAGAATGAGATCTGAGACAAACATCTCTAAATCTTCCATCTTATAAGTCTGTCTGATCTGTTTTTGCATCTTGTAATTCTGCTGACGAAGATAAGTCATCAGAATATCGACGCTTTTGGCATTCTTCTCTTTTCCGATGATATAGGCATACATCATCGCCTGACCAAGATGCCACTGACCATGGTCATGAATAAATTCCTCTAAGTCAGCAACCGTTGTCTTGATTTCTTCAACAGTGATATTACCCTTGCTATCGATAATGACACCATCGGCTTTACCAGAGACGGAATAGATATAGTCTTCCTGATAGAAAGTATAGGATAGAGGATATTCTGCCATATAGCCATCCTGCTGTTCTTTTTGATAAAGAGCATGCAAACGCGTGCCTTCCTGCATGGAAGACTGGTTGAAGATTCTCAAATCAAGATGACCTCTTCTTAAGATGACGTCGACGATATCGTGGACGGAAAGATTAAATACATGTGGCATAGGTTATATTTTATCATTATTGCTTATCATTTCATGATAAAACTTATCGATTTGTCATCCATTGGGGGTATAGCGATGGAAAAAAAGATTCTTTCTCTTATCCTTGGCTTTATTGCCGTAAAAAGAGGCAGATGAAAAAATAATTGGAAACATACAATTTTTTCTTGAATATCATTATTTACTTTGATAGAATATCAAGGCGCAAAAATAGCGCAGCTGATGGCCCGATAGCTCAGTTGGCAGAGCACGGCACTGAAAATGCCGGTGTCGGCGGTCCGATTCCGCCTTGGGCCACCATCCAGAGTAAACAATCCTTGGTACAAATCGTATCGAGGATTTTTTTGTATCATAATTATTGTTCGGTGATACAATAAATGATACAACAAATGATACAATAAAATCGTTAAAACGAAATGATTGGCCTAGTTGAAAAGTCCATTCGATAACTAGAAAAGAAATAGCGCAGACATTAAACATTTCAGAGCCAACGGTGGCAAGAGACTTAAAACTGCTACAAGAACTTGGCATCATCAAAAGAAACGGTTCAAACAAAACCGGTTATTGGGAGGTCATTCATGGCAAGTTCTAAGGATTATCTGGAATATGTTCTTGAATTATTGAAAGAAGTAGAAGGTATCACCTATAAAAAGATGATGGGTGAATATATGCTTTATAGAGATGGTATTCTTTTTGGTGGCATATACGATAATAGATTCCTGATTAAGAAAACTAAATCTTTAGAAAATATCGGCCTTAAAGAACAAATCCCATATCAATCAGCAAAGCCAATGTTACTTGTTGATAGCGAAGATCCTGATGAAATAAAAGTTTTGATTTTGCTTGTTATTAGTGACTTGAAATAGGCCATCGGCTCCTTGTATTGGAACGATGTATTAAAACCTCTTTACGTATAGGGTTTGCCACAATTCGCCTATTTTTGTCTCAAAAAATGGTACGCAAATCTACTAGAGGATATGCATTGTATCAAACAAGGCAAACCTTTCCACTTTAAGAAGCCGGAGATTAATCGCGATATTAATTTCCTTTTTTATTATCTAGTTGTTTTAGGCTTTTTTGATTAACGAAAGGAAACTCGCTGTGAAGCCGGCGCGGTTGATGTTGCTAAAATACAATCGAAATTAAAATATAGAGGCGCTATAATCCACATTGATGACATTCTAAAGTAGAAGGATTCGATCATGATTATTAACGTTCTTGGTGATTCGATTACGGAAGGCGTTTCCGCTAGCAAAGAAGAAAATACTTTTGTCTACCTTC
>OMRU01000202.1 GCA_900313465.1 uncultured Clostridia bacterium | reverse complement strand
TTCTTGTTGGTGCTCTACCGATGTTAAGTCTTCTTACCGCTTTTAAGACAGGAATAGAGACAATGCTCATGACCACAGCAGTGAGGACACCAGAAGCCAAACGCAAGATGGTCTGAGCTAAAGTCAAACCGCTTGGGTACTTAAACAGCATGGCATCGATATAGATGACATAGGTATTGGCAATGGTTGTGACTACAGCAGCGACGGCAAGAGTGGCAAGATAGGCTGGGATATTATCTTCGAGGTGTTTATCACCACGGCGATAAAGATAGGCGACAACAGAGATGATCAAGGCTCTGAGGACCACTGGCACTAACCATAATGGAGTGGTGAGAGTGATACCATATTTGGCGACCTGATTGATCAGTTCACCAACGACAGCTACCATAACAGCATCTGCAGGAGAATAAAGAACAGCAACAAGAATGATAGCGATACTCGCAGGAGTAACGTGAACATTCGGCATAATGTTGATGTTGACTAAGAACGCCAGTACAAAATACAGCGCAGCCATCATAGCGTCGATGGCTAGACGATAAACGGAACTTTTCCTCATGGGACCTCTATTCTGGGAGATGCGGCTCTTTTTGTAATAATGCGGATGCGAATTGATACCGCGGCGTATGCCTTCGTCCATCTGCAACTCCCATCAGATGGCACTTGACGCATCAATCCTACTCATTAACAAATCCATTGTAAATTCCATTTCGACAAATAGCAAGTGGAAATTGCCGGATTGAAAAAGTCCCTGAGAAAAACTCAGGGACTCGTTTAGAATTTCTTTTTGGTGCTGATTTCATCAAGGCGGTTCTGAAGAAGAGAAATCACTCTATCATAGTACTCGTCCTTGACCAGACAAAGTGGAACAAGCTGACCCTGGACGACAAAGCCAAGAATCATCATGTCTTTGTATTCCTTGTATTTGAATAAGTCGATATAGCGAAGGAAGAAGTCGTTTCTTAATTCCTGTCCGCGGTAATTGAGATTGAGCTGATAATGAAGTTTATCCTTGAAGAAAGAGACTCGGTAATCATGAACATCGGAATGTTTGGCCATCGATAGACTCTTTAATGGCTGAACAATCAGATACATGAAGAGATAGACTAAATCTAATCCGATAAAGACAAGGCCGAGATAGAACGTAGAAGGAATCTCACTAGAAGAGAAATAGGAAATCATGATTTCACCAATCAGGATCAAAATGAAGAACAATCCGGAATATAACGGAACAGGATTGACAAAAAGTGCTCTTCTTAACGCCTGGGAATAATTTAAAGTCGTATACTGACTTTTTTCAACAATCGGTGCTTCATTAGTTGGCGATTCATGATTGATCTGGTTATCAAAAAAGTCGTTGGCATCCTCAAAACTGCTTAAATCTGGCATCTCCTTGACGTCCTGATTGAGGTCAAGAGGTTTGCCACAGTGTTCACAATAATTCGATGAGCCTTTGTTTGCCTGTCCGCAATGCGGACAAAATTTTATTTCTTCCATATATTTGAATTATAACATAAATCTTTCTTTGCAATGTAGTATAGAATACAAGTTCAATGTATTTTACGACAAAAGAGGTTTCAATAACAGCCTTTAAATCTCTCTAGAAGATATAAAAGGAGAATTTTGATATTGACCGGGAAGAAGAATTGCCCATCGTTGCTATCGATGGATTTCTTGATATCCGATAATTTGATTAAGCGAGTAGAGATATCTTCAGAATCTTCTAAGTGATTTTTTCCAAAGGAAACGATTCTTGCTAAGGCAACCGAGTTGATTTCATCGCTGATGCCCACGGATGTTGTTCCTGGAGAGGTAAGAATTTCAATATCGGTAATTTCTACACCTGCTTCTTCTTTGGCTTCTCTTATGATGGCATCTTTGATCTCTTCATGATCATCAATCAGTCCTGCCGGGAAGGAATTGACATAGCGATTGATGGCTGGACGGAATTGACTAGTGATCAATAAAGAGATTTCTTTACTTTCTGGATCGACGTAATATAAAGGCATGACTACACCATCGACTTTCTCATAGTTTTTGGTTAAAGAAAGAAGATGATCTTTATCTCTTCTTGAGACCATGTAGTAGGTGTAGTCCATATGACTTCCATCATCTTTCAGGATGTCATAGACTAAAGAAAAGAAGTTTAAGAACGGATGGTCAGTTTCTTGAATGATATCTTTTAATGTCCATTTCATATTAAGATAGGTTTTGTGTGAGTATTGATTTTCTCTTGCGGAATAATTTATCAAATAATAGAACCATTAACAAGGAAATCAGTGAAGTAATCAATAAACCAAAGGAGACATCGCTGATAAAGTGAGCGCCATGGAAGACTCTCATGAAGGCGACAAAGAAGATAAAAACTAGACCAAGTGTGAATAAGAATCCTCTGGCGTGCTTAAAGGGATGACGAAGAACAGGAGCAATCAAAGGTAAAAGAAGACAAACGCTAGCTGTACCAGTATGTCCACTTGGCCAGGATTTATGACTATCATCCTTAAAGGCGAATGGGTTAAATTCCCACCAGGCCCTGAAGGTTTCATCCGTGATATTCAAGTCTGTATCTACTAAGAAACGGAATCTAGGAC
>OMRU01000235.1 GCA_900313465.1 uncultured Clostridia bacterium | reverse complement strand
CTTATAGGATTGTCACCTATGTAGTAAGTGAGACGCGATGGCATCAGATCATAATAGAAAATGGTCTTGTCATCTATCAAGATTTCAGTTCCTCACAGAGATTTCGTTTTGACTCTACCCCGACTAATCTTCCTGATGTCTTTTATCCTATAAACGATTAGGGTTGAATTCTCTTTCTATCAATAATTGGTATTCATCTTAAAATTCTTTTGCTACAATCTTAAGCAAGGAAGGAATTTGATATGCCAAATATATTGCGTCGATACCAGAATATCGAAAGTGAATTCTTTGAACTGGATCAGGAAAACAAGAAAGCATTGATGAAGCTTGAGTTTGATAAACCATCTTCTATCTTTGATAAGAACTCTGTTACAAAAATACCAGTGCTCAGCGACGAATTTCTCAGTTGGATCATTGCCTCTTTTGAGTATGCTCCAAAGAACTATAAGATCGATCTCGATATCGCTTTTGAGAATATGGAAAACTATCAAGGAGAAGAACTAAAGGAGATCTTCTTCAAGAATTTGATTCTAGAAGCAAAAACCAAATTCAACGAGACCACCAGAAAAAACAAAATCGCCATCGGTTTTATCATCACCGGTTTAATCTCTCTTATTGCCATGATCCTGATGAACAGCCTCTGGCAGGATGGAGGTGTGGTCAAGGAGATTGTCAGTTACGTCTTTGATATTGCAACCACGGTCTCCTTCTGGGAAGCGATGACCATCCTGATTGTGGAGAACAAAGAAAAACGTGAACTGACCAAAAATCTGATCAAGAAATTTGATTCCATTCAGTTCCATAAGAAATAGGTTAACCTAAAAATGAGGTTATCTTGAATTAACAAGAGAGGACAAATTTCTTCATCAGATAAAAAAGATGACCTTATGATAACTATAGCCACATAAGCAAGAGTAAACCTTAATGGCAGTATGTTTCAAAAACTAATTCTATACCGTTATAGATAATTTACTATGGTACAATATTTATATGAAAAACAGATATCTAAGCGCCTTTCTTAGCGCCTCACTAAGCATTATTCCCATGATCCTGATCATCCTGGTGCTATCCTGGACAGGAGTAGCTCCTTTAGATTCTCAAAGAGGTGACTATCTTCTTTTGATTGTCGGCATGATTGTTTTGATTGCCGGATTAGGAACTTTTTCTATTGGCGCTTCTTCCTCTCTTAGCAAAGTTGGTGAATATATGGGTTCCTCTTTATCGAAACAGAAGAACCTATTCATCGTCATCGCTTTTGCCTTTGCTCTTGGTGCCCTTATCACGGTCGCTGAGCCTAGCATCATGATCGTCACCAAACAAGTGACACCAGATCCGGCTTTCGCGTATTTGCTGACACTTGGTATTGCTGTCGGTGTTGGTATCTTTGTCGTCATCGGTATTTTAAGAATCATCTTCCACAAGTCGCTGAAACTCTGGTATCTTTTCTTCTATGCGATGACCTTCATGCTGCTTATCTTTGTGGTGTTGACCGTCAAGGATAAGAATGACAAGAGCGTGTTTTTACCCTTTATTTTTGATTCTGGTGGTGTCACCACCGGTTCAGCCACTGTGCCTTTTATTTTGGCTTTAGGTACAGGTATTGCTACTGTCCGCGGTGGTAAGAGCGCCAAAAACGACAGCTTCGGTTTGGTCGGTATGGCCTCAATTGGTCCCATTGTCTCTGTCACATTATTGATTTTATTCTCTTCTTCCTTATCGCCAAATTTTGTTCCTTCGTATGCTGAGTTGGGTAACGAGAATATCTTCATGATGTTTGTCCAAGCGCTTTTCCCTCATGCCAGCGAGAACGGATTTGTCTTAGGAACTTCCCTTGAAGTTCTTATCGCTATGGCTCCGACCCTGATCATCTTTTTGATTTATAACCATCTGTTTATTCATCTTCCTAGACATCAGATTTTTAAATTGTTATTTGCTTTCTTATTTACCTATGTCGGTCTGACCATCTTTTTATGCGGTACTAGCGCAGCTATGACTCCTCTTGGTTATCATGTAGGACAAATGTTAGGTATGAAACCAGAATGGATGATTGTCCTAGTTTCTTTGTTTATTGGTCTAGTGACCATCATCTGTGAACCGGCCGTCCACGTTTTAACCGTGCAGATTGAAGAAGTTTCTGATGGACGAGTCAACAGACTTACCGTTTTATTTACTTTGTCTCTTGGTGTTGGTCTTGCCATTGCTTTAGCGGTCATCAGAACCATCTTCAATTTCTCCATTCTTTATTACATGGTTCCTGGTTATATGATTTCT
>OMRU01000203.1 GCA_900313465.1 uncultured Clostridia bacterium | reverse complement strand
CTTCGGTGGAATCATCAGGATATAAACCATGAGTGATATCTCTGATAAACTTCAAATAATAGGTAAAGTCAGCATTCTTTGGTAAAGCCTCATCGCATGGTTCGGCATACCAGAGTCTTAAGGTATTGACAACTTCGTTGCTCTTACCGATAAGCGGAACATCAAATGGAACCGCTTTGACCGCATAGGCATTGCTGGTTCTCCATTTGATTTCACCAGTCTCATCGCGATACGTCTCAGGGTTACCATAGAAACGAACGATACAGGAATCGTTTGGTTTTCTGATTTCCCATGGGAAACCTTCGGTCAACCAGGTATCCGGGTATTCCTGCTGCTGACCATTGACGATCTTTTGGCGGAAGAAACCATATTCATAACGGATGGTATTGCCATGACCTGGAATACCAAGAGAAGCGATGGAATCCATGAAACAGGCGGCAAGTCTACCAAGACCACCATTTCCTAAACCGGCATCTGGTTCTTCATTCTTCAAAGCATCATAGTCAATGCCCATCTCATGAAGAGCATCCTTGACTTCTTCTAAGACATCCAGATTGAATAAATTGGTAGAAAGAAGTCTACCCATCAAGAACTCCATGGAGAAATAGATGAGTTGCTTGTGATCCCCTTGGACCACTTCTTCCTTACATTTCTTGTTCAATACGTTGGCGTAGTCTCTGACCATGGTACCTAAGATGTCATAAAGTTCATGGTTATCGAGGTCCTTAGGATCGCGAGAGTATTTCTCAATACAGCGATCGGTAAAGTTTGCAATAAAATCTTTTTTGAAATTATCGCCTTTCTTAAACTGGAACATATCAAATTTTGATTGGCGCATGAGTCAACAGCCAATTCTCCTATCTTTCTGACTCTTATTGATGAACGGCTTTTTCGTCTAACGGCTTTTTGGGGTCCTCAAGGGTGACGTAGGGGCGTTTTTCCTCAGGAATCTCTTTGCGGTGACAAAGATAAACAGCACCGAAAGATGGAATCTTAACCGTGATGCGGTATTTCTGATTGTGAATACCAGAGCCATGCGTGGTTAAAGGAAGTCCGTTATACTGATTCCAACCACCATAGACTTCTTTGTCGGTATTCAGAATCTCTTCGTAAGTACCCTCGTATGGGACTCCGACATCATAATCCCAATAGAAGTTAGGTGTCATGTTAAAAATGAAAATCATGCATTCTTCTTCTGACTCTCTGCGGAAAATGTAAACACTTTGATCCGCATTATCCGCCATGATCCAGCCAAAGGACTTAGGATCATATTCATCCTGATACATAGCCGGGTGACTTGTATAGATGCGGTTTAAATCGCGAAGAAGTCTCTGCACGCCTGCATGTTTTGGATAACCAAGCACATTGAAGGCGATAGGTTCGAACTCTTTCCACTCGTCAAAGGTGGCAAGTTCATTACCCATGAAATTCAGTTTCTTACCTGGATGGGCAAACTGATAGGCATAGAGGTTTCTGACATTGGCAAACTTGTTGTCATAGTCTCCCCACATCTTGTTGACAATAGAGCCCTTCATATGAACGACTTCATCGTGGGACAAAGGAAGAATGAAATTCTCCGAATAGAAATAAGCCATGGAGAAGGTCAACTGATTATGACAATACTTCTTGTAGACAGGATCCTTGGCGTAATACTTCAAGGTATCGTTCATCCAACCAAGATCCCATTTGTAGTCAAAACCTAAGCCATCATCATACATGCCCTTGGTGACATGACCAAAAGCGCTAGAATCCTCGGCCATCATCATGATGGAAGGGTTCATCGCATGCATGTAACCATTGGCGCGCTTGACGAATTCAACAGCGCCAGCATTGATGCCCTTATCGGCATTGCCATCCCAGTAGATGACATTGCTGACCGCATCAAAGCGGAATCCATCGACATGAAAGATGTCGACGAAATAGAAGAGAGAGGAGATGAGAAAACTTCTGACGGGATCCTTGGCCAAATCAAAATTCTTGGTGCCCCATTGCGAAAATTCGTGTTCGTTAGCGTATTCGTAGACGCAAGAACCATCAAATTTCTCCAGACCGAATGGATCGACAGCAAAATGGACAGGGACGAAATCCATGATGACACCGATGCCAGCTTTGTGCATTTTCTCCACAAACTTGGCAAAGTCACCTAGTGTTCCCCATCTGCGGTCAATGGCATAATAGCCTAAGGTCTGATATCCCCAGGATTTGTCATTGGGATAGGCCGTCACCGGTAAAGCCTCAACATGGGTATAGCCCATCTCTTTAAGATAAGGCACCATGATATCGGCTAATTCAGAGTAACTATAATAGGTGTTGTCAGATTTGCGTTTCCAAGTTCCCATGTGGAATTCATAGATACTTACGGGCTTAGAAAAATTACGTTCTCGCTTACTGACCCACTCTTCATCATCAACTTTGATCTTGTTGCCATAATCCGCCAATATCGACTTTCTCCATGGCAATTCCTTTCCAGTCATTAAAATCACCGATGACCTGGACTTCCTTAGCCATAGGAGCATAAAGGCGGAAGAAATAGCCTTCCACTCCATCTACTACCATTTTATGAACACCAAAATATTTGTACGCATCTGGCAAATGACCCTGAAGATAATTTTCAAAGAAGGTGTTATTCATAAAATCCTCCACTTAACCCTGAATGCTTAGATTATACCACATGAAATATATGTTACGAAAACAAAGAGTGCTTTTTTCCTTGTAAAAGGAAGCAATTAAATCTAAAATCATAAATATGTCAAAACAGGAGAATAAAATGTCTAATTCATTTAAAATCATGTGTGTCAACGCTGGTTCTTCCAGTATCAAGTTCAAACTTTATGAAATGGATAAGAAAGCCACCAGCGCCAAGACCATCAAAGAGAAAAGTGCTCTGATGAG
>OMRU01000264.1 GCA_900313465.1 uncultured Clostridia bacterium | reverse complement strand
GGATAACTGGGCCGATAACATCGATTTAGCCGATGCCTTAGATGAATATGGTATTGACGTCAATGAAGACTTGCTTGACTTCTACAAGAGTTATGCCACTCCAAGTTTTGATATCGACACCTTGAACTTCAACGTCGATAACAATCCTTATCGCTTTGGTTTAAAAGATCCCGATATCAACAATTCGCAATACGCTACCTTACTTGAACAGTCTTTGGATTTCTCTGACACTGCCATTGTCACCATTTCCAGACAAGGCGGTGAAAGTGAAGATATGCCTGCTGTTCAGTATAAGAGCAAGCCAAGTCAGAAGACGGATAGTGAAAGACATTCTCTTGAGATTTCTCAGGAAGAAGAAGACCTTCTCTATTTTGCTCAGGACAACTTTGAAAACGTCATTGTTGTCATCAATTCCACCAACGCCTTCCAGCTTGATTTCTTAGCCGAGATGCCCGGCATCGACGCCTGCCTAATCGTGGGTCCAACTGGTGAACAGGGCGCTCACGCCATCCCTAAGGTTCTCTTTGGGGAAGTTTCCCCTTCTGGTAAACTTGCCGATACCTTAGCCTATGACTTTACTAAGAATCTCAACTTCAACTATACCGGCTTTGATGGCGTCTCCTTCTATAGCAACAAGGATACCGCCTATGGTGTTGGTCAAACCACCAATGCTGGTGTGACCACTCGTCCATCTCTTCCCTACATCGACTATGTGGAAGATATCTATGTCGGCTATCGCTATTATGAGACTGCTGATGTCGAAGGTATGTTTAAAGATGAAACCCGTGATATCTTAGATGAAAACGGCGCCGAAAAGACTCTCAGAGGTTATGATGCTGTTGTTCAGTATCCATTTGGTTATGGCTTAAGCTATACCACCTTTGACTGGGAAGTCATCTCCATTGATGTTCCTTCTGGTTCTGCTCTTACTGCCGATAGCAAGATCAACATTTCCGTCAAGGTCACCAACACGGGTGATGTTGCCGGCAAGGATGTTGTCGAATTATATCAGACTCCTGAATACAAGGCTAACGGGATTGAAAAGAGTGCTGCTAACCTCATCGGCTTTGAAAAGACTGAACTCATCAAGCCAGGTGAAAACGAAACCGTCAAATTCGAAGTCTCCATGAGAGATTTTGCCTCTTATGATGCCTATGACAAGAACAACAACGACAAGACTACCTATGAAGTCGAAAAAGGTAACTATCAGTTGAAATTTGCCACCGATGCTCATAGAGTCAAGACAATCGACTTCCTTGGTGGTGAAAAGAATGTTGCTGGTGTCTTAACTTATCATGTCGATAATGACATCATCCTTGATAAGGATCCTGTTACCAACAAGACAATCGATAATCTCTTCACCGGTTCTAAAGCAATTGATGGTGTCTCTATTGATGGTGGCGAGGGTGAAAACGCAGATATTCCATATGTCTCCAGAGGCGACTTCAAGAATCTGACTGGTCCAATTGAACAGGCCTCCACTCATGATGCCGCTACTGGTAGAGCAATGGGTGCCAAGACCAAAGAATATGTCACCTTTGCTGGTAGAGATGGAAAAGATCAGAGTAAAGCTAACGCCTGGGATAATGCCACTACCGACTTGTTCGGTAATGAAATTGCCAATGAGGAAGTTCTCTTTGGTCAGTCTGGCGATTTAAAGGTCGCGGATAATAATGGTGTTCCAACTGAACTTGGTTATCAGCTCGGTGCTGATTATCATGATCCACAGTGGAACGATGTCTTAAATCAGGTCAGTTATGCTGAAGCGATGGGCATGGTCAACAACGCCCATCCAAACTGCAAGGGTATCGCCTCTATCGGCATGCCAAATCTGATCAACTATGATGGTCCAGCTCAGGTTGGTTCCTTCACAACTTTTGATTCTAAAGAACAAAAGTATAGAGGTGTTGGTTTCCCAGCTGATTGTGTCTTAGCTCAGACCTGGAACAAAACTTTGGCTTATGAAGAGGGCCTATCTCTTGGCGCTGATATGAATGCTTATGGTTTAACCGGTTTCTATGGCACTGCCATCAACATTCATCGTTCTCCATTTGGTGGTC
>OMRU01000204.1 GCA_900313465.1 uncultured Clostridia bacterium | reverse complement strand
GTGAAACTCTTCTTTGTCAGATTGATATCCATCTTCCCATTCTCAGCTATTGTATAGATGCAATAGGAGTTGGCATCTGTCTTTTTGTCTTAGTGATGATATCCATTGAATTCACTGGCAGATAGTTCACTGAGTGTTGAAACAAACAGTTCTTTTTTCCAAAAAATGAGGCTTTCCTTGTTGCTGATGAAGTTAGAGACATCTGCTTTAGCCTCTTCATAGTCAACAGATTCAAATTTAGCTTTCAGCAATTCTTTTACTTTATCCAATGTCAGGATTTCATCGTCATCAATGATTCCACCAGTATTCTTCAGTTTGTTTTCAAGATATCTGAGATTGATTTTGCTTCTTTTTCCAATATAGAAAAGATAATCATAATAATCTCTTCCCTTCACATGGTTTTTATAATTTCTGCATAAAATCGCATGTATCTTGCCAGCAAACAAAGTGGATTCATCAAATATAAGCACTTCATACGGAGCAGGCAGCATTTGGTATCTGAATTCAGTGATACCATCCCTTGGGTTATCGGTATCTAATTCAAACTTGATCTTTATCTTTTGATTGGACACTATTCTTCTTGCATCTTCGCTTTTTGGGAAAAAGGACATCATGAGCATCAGTGTGTTTCCTTTGAGAAAAGCACTTTGTATGGCGTTTTTTTCGTCTTTGTTTTTTGATTCGATGCTTATGTCTATCCCATAGGATTGGAATTCTTTTTCTAATGCAGGAAAATAAGCCTCCAATTGAAAGTTTGGATTTTTTTCCAGTAAAGCGAAATCAAGATCTTCGCTGAAACGATTCAAACCATGAAAAATGCGTAAGCATGTTCCACCATAAAAAGCCGCCTTATCGAAGAAACCACCGCGAGACAGACCAGCCAAAGCTATTTCTTGCATGATTTCTTTGATGGCGTTTTCTCTTTCCTCGTTGTTTTGCGGTTTATATCTATCCAGCATTATTTCAATCACACGGTTCATGGTCATATTCCTTTCTGATCAATTTAATCAGCATATCCAAATTGGTTTTCCTATATAGAGCTGCCAATCTCATCATTGATTTGAAATCACAAGTGGAGAATTCATCTTCATCCATTCTTTTGTCAACAAACAACAGTTCTTTCAGATCTTTGATGTTTCTCACCACTCGCCACTTAGACAAAGAATCACAGATGACTTTTTCCTTGGTGGCAATCTTAACGATATATTCCCCGCTTTCCAGATAAGTCAAACCTTCTGAGAACGCGGGAGCAGGAATATCACTGTATTCATATCTGCCAAACTTATTCACAAATGTCTTGTTCTTTCTGACGTTTAAAGTTGCGGATGTCACAGCCACTGACTTTTCAGGTATCAATCCATAATAAGACAATGCCCAATCAAAGCTAAGATAAGAAGGGGATAGGATCGAAGATGCCAAAAGACAGGGATTGACTCCACCATCAGTTTCATATATACCCCTGGTCAGTCGGATAAGAACACCGCTGTCTGTATCTCTTTTAATTTTATCTAGTGGATTGCTATAATCGCTGTACTTCCTTCTTAACATTGAAGTGGTGATTATCATATTTGCACCTCCAAATACAATTATATTGGATTTAGCGGAGATTGCAAACAAATTTAAATTCAATTACATTCTCTATAAACTTTCCAAAATGAAATAGCCCGACCTCGATCATACCAATTCGGGTCAAAAATGCCGATGTTCATTATCCTTATATAATAAAAACGACCTTTAACAGGTCGTTACTGTTTCATTGATGGCGGGAGAAGAAGGAATCGAACCCTCAACAACGGTTTTGGAGACCGTAGTTATGCCATTTAACTATTCTCCCATGGAATAGCAAGAAATATTTTATGGAATTAAATCTATAAAGTCAATGAAATAGTGCAGGTAAAAAGACTAGTTTTCAATATACAATTCATATACAATAGATTCACACGTTACAAGTGTATCATTCAAATATGAAAAAAGTCAGTTTACCTACCATTCTATCGACAACGATGGTTATATCATTATTCGCTGTATCTGTCATACCCTGGAAAGATCCCATCAGAGAAAATCAAGAACTGACCGATTGGATGGGTAGGTTTTCTGATGAAATAAAACTAAATGAACTCTCCATTCCTGGAAGTCATGATTCTGGAGCAAGATATGGTTTACTTGATGCGGTAGGCAAGTGCCAGGATCTGACAATAGAATCCCAGCTAAATATCGGTATTCGTTTTCTTGATATCCGTCTTAAGTTGGATGGAGATGGCTCATTTCATATCATTCATGGTCCAGTTGATGAAAGACTTAGCTTTACTAAGGTCTTAGATACCTGCAACACCTTTTTAAGTGACCATCCAACAGAGACCATCTTATTCTCTATCAAGAATGAGGGTGTAGATGAGAAAAGACTAAGAAATGATCCTACCTATTTTGATGCTGACTTGAAGTCTACCTTAGAAAAAGAAGAACGTTTCCTTTTAGATAGAGACTTACCAGAAAGTCTTGGTGAATGTCGAGGTAAGATGATTCTTCTTTCAAGATACAAAAACAACAGCAT
>OMRU01000208.1 GCA_900313465.1 uncultured Clostridia bacterium | reverse complement strand
AAGAATGTGAAGACTATCAATGTCACTATATTGTGGTCACTGGCATGTATAACTATAATTACTCTTCTTATAAAGAAGTAGAAGCCCTGGCAAGACGTCTAAATGATGCCGGTAAGAAACTAAAAGAAAGCAACGTTTCTCTTCTTTATCACAATCACAATGTGGAATTTGTTCATGTCGATAAGAATCATCTTGCTTATGACCTATTGATAGAAAAGACCAATCCGAATTATGTCAATTTCGAATTCGATTCCTATTGGCCCTCTGTTTCTGGTGTGGATGTCTTATCTTATATGAAGAAACTAGGCTCAAGAATAATCCTTCATCACATCTGCGATAACGGAAACCTGAAAAAAGGAAACTTCATTACACCAATCATCAAAAACAAAGCCGTGGAACTAGGCTATGGTCAATTAAACCTTCAAGCCATGTTGAATCAGGATATGATAAATAACACCAAATATGTCATCCTTGAACAACACAATCATTATCTTCATGATGATCCTCTTGAATCCTTGATTGTCAGTTCTGATTATCTTCAACAGTTCAAAAAGAGTCATATCAAAGCGTGATTTAGTCCGCCTTCAAGGCGGATTTTTCATTACAAAAAAAGAGGGACTAGCCAAGCTAGTCCCAACGGAGAAAGAATTTATTTGCAACTCTAGATTCTTTTTTCAGTCTTCTGATCCATGAAATTGATCAGGATATCTACCACAAGCAAGATAGCAAAACCAACAAGGAAGATGGTAAACAAGTTGCTGACTATAACAAGAAGACTACCATCATCGACAAAGAAAGGAACGCCAGTACCTAAGTCAGCATAAGGATAGCAAGACATGAAGAGATGCTGCCCAACTCCTAACGCTAAGAAAATTGTCGCAACAAGAGGTAAGAAACTGATTTCAGCAAAGGCATCAAATAACATCACCACCCCAGATAAGAAAGTAAAGATGAAGGTGATATGAGAAAGATCAGCAAAGGAGATATGTCCTCTGACAATCACACATTCCAGGATGAAGAAAACTAGACTAAGAAGAATACTTAAAGCACCAGAGGCAAACTTCAAATAGAAGGTAAATGGTCTATTCTTGAATGAGAAATTCAGTTTCATGATCTATTCTCCTTTTTCCTTTAACACATAGCTAAAGACCACATATAAGGAAATACCCGCTAAGGCAAGAAGGCCAAGAGTGATATCTAAACTGATTAAAGCAATCTTCCACCAAGGCTCTTCGTTTTTGACTTGGGTGGATTCATCCATACCATAAGCAAGATTGGAATTGACCATGTTATAGAAGAAACGTTTAGCAGAAATTCTTGCCTGTTTCCAGATATGGCCATCGCGAGATGAGATCAACAAGGCTTTGACTTCAGTAGAGCGATCAAAGTCATTGTTGAACATATCTGTACCGGCATCAATGGCATCGGCAGTAAAGATATAACTTGCGGCATCCTTACTCGAGTCAGTGATAGAAATACCAGTGGCACCCCATTCTTCTCTCAAAAGAGTGGTCAATAACGATTTGTAACTGGCAGTGGAAATGGCACCAAGTCTATTGTAAGCTGACATGTTCGACATGCCCGAACCGGATTGCAAGGCACCTTCAAATGATCTTGTCTCATTCTGACGTAAAACCTGTTCCGACATAAAGGTTGCCACACCATGTCTATTTGTCTCCTGGTCATTGCCACAGAAATGCTTGAACATACTAATCAAGCCACCTTCTCTCATGGCCTTAGCCTGAGCAAGACCACAATAGTAGGCGATAGTAGAATCTTCCGAATAATACTCAAAGTTACGACCGCCATAAGGAGTGCGATGCATATTGCATCCACCGCCATAAAGCATACTAAAGCCAACGGCAATGGCATCTTCGGCCAAGAATTCACCTCTCTGTTTTAACAGTTCAAGGTTATAAGTTGAAGCGGCAAGGTTTTCACTTGGATGTAACCAACCACCAGATTGTAGACCATCTGGTCCATCACCACCAGCTGACTTTGGATAGCCGATGGCTTCAATAGCGGCATAACCCATCTTATCGCCATAAAGAGTCGCTAAATCGCTAGGCTTAAGCTGGTCGATAAACTTATCCCACTTTTCATCATCCTCATAGGTGACACCTTTCATCTGAATGAAGGAAGTCGTGACCTCTTGAGAATACTTAAAGTCGCTATAGGATGGAGCATCATCTGGTTTGACATATAAAGGAGTATCTTTGGTGGAAGTCATGTATCTTCTAATTTCACCAGTTGGATCAAGATCGGTTCTTAATCCTTCATAAGGTTGAGGGAAACTAGACCAGTCACTTCTCGTGAGATACTTGATGGTATCCTTTTTGAAGTGGTTGAAATCCGTCTGTTCAAACTGGTTAGAAACTACCACGTCTTTCTGATATGGACTGGTTGCCCAAGTCTTGTTGTCGTACTGAGAAGATATGGTGACAACTTTGTTTTTATCACCAGTAACGGCATTTCCTT
>OMRU01000211.1 GCA_900313465.1 uncultured Clostridia bacterium | reverse complement strand
TTCAGTCAGATAAGTCCTGACTTAAAGGCTCTTGTGATTGATTTCTTCGTTATAAGAAGCAGATGCTATAGCAATGGCGCTTTGTTTCGTCTTGCCATTGTTGGCATCCTGATAGAAATCCACTAGCATACCAAGTTGATTCATCCTCACGGTCTCTTGAATTAGACCGGATTCAGTTTCTGTCTTGAAAGGATAATCTATAAGCTGTAAGACAAAAAGATCATCAACAATCGACATATAGGGATGATAAGTGAGGTTGCTATCCATGAAGTCGGCATAATATAGACCACCTTGGTTCATCCCCATCGTCTGAGCAGAAGCAAAAATAGAATAGATGACATCATTCATGGCAGTGAGCGGATACTTCATAGGAGAAAGAAGATATTCTTTCATTTCTCCACTGAGATCCTGATTCTCATAGCCATAGATCTTGGTATCCACATAGTAGAGGTTTTCTTCTTCTACATAGTGGGTGAGATGAACACGTCTTACTTCATAAAGATGATAATCTTCATTGAAATAGACTTTTTCACCAAAATAATTCTCTTCCTGATATTTATAGAATTCTTCTTTTGAATTATCCCAGTGCTCACTAAGGGTGACTTTGGATAATTCCTGATTCTCAGAATCAAGAACCTTGGACTCATACTGATAGATGATGGTCTTGATTTCTTCTTTGGCTTTACTTAAAGAACAACCATTGATATAGGAAACTAGCTCCTGTGGAGCATTAACTCTGGCACAGGAGGCTAGTACTAATCCGCTAAGAAGGAGAGATAATCTTTTTCTTTTCATCAGTGATTAATTATAAGTATAGGTGCAAGAAACATCAACCGTAGAAGCATAAGAGTCATTTCCAGAAGGAACGGTCTTGCAGGTTTCCTTCACAAGTAAACCTGTTTCATTATAGAAGGCGTGAACCTCAAAGCGACCATAGGCTTCTAGATAAGTAGTCTCAGGACCATTCTTGGCATAGAAATGATTGAAGGTGAAGAACTTGGAGACAGGATTGACAAAGAATTCAAAAGAACCATCATCCTCAGCTTTAAACTTCATGGTGGCAAGAGCATCCTTGTTATAGCAGAGGGCGGATTTAAGATAGTTATAGGCAGTACCCTTTTCTGGTTCCTTATAGGTTTCCCTATCCGGACAGAAATTCTCCTGATTGATACGAACAGGAAGATTGAAGATGAAGGAATATCCGGTGCGATAGACATTAGAAGAGCCGATTACTGCACCATTTGGAACAGTATAACTATCTTCATAGGCTTCAATCTCACCAAATTCACCAACATGGCCAGAAGGAGAAACAGAATACGTGGTTGCTGTCACTTCTTTTAAGTCAGCAAGATGGGATGAAACCATCTTTCTCCAGTTGGCATCATTTGCTCCTGAGGAGCAGGAAGCAAGAGTCAGAAGAGGTACTAGACTAAATAGAAACAGTTTTCTATGTTTCATACTTCCCTCCTAGTAGAGTCGGATATTCATATCCGTCTCGGTGATCTGACTGCGAGTAAGGTCGAATTTCAGACGAAGCTTTTCGCCCATCTTATAAGGTTTATCGGACTTGATGTATAAGGTCTGCTCTTGGTTCATGCTATCGACATAAGAGCAACGGACAAAATAGACATTGGAGTAATCAAGCGTGTTTTCTACGGTGACATTAATACCCTCATCATCATTAGAGATGATATAAGCATCATGAGGCATTTCCACCTTGAAACGTTTAGAGAAGACTCTTGTACCTAAACCCTGGATGAGTTTGTTGGAGATGATATCAGAGCAAAGGTTATAGTAACCATTGGCAAATTCCATGAAGAAGACATAGCCAGCTCTTAAGACAGCTTCCTTCTTTTCTTTTGTCAGTTCAGATAATCTAGCCTGATGTTCTTTTTCAAGATAGAGAAGAGGATTGTTAGCATATTTCAAGGCGTGTTTTGCATCCTTGATTTCCTTCTTGAGAAGATCGATATTTCTTCTCTTGCTAGCCTTTAAGGAAGAAACTTTGGCTTCATAGTCCATGGATAGACCATTGATGACAAGATTGAGGGTGTTCTCCTTATCGAGAAGGTAGTTATCTTTAAACATATGATATTCATCACTTCTTCTCTTGAGAGCTTCCTTATCGGAGTTGTTCTCCTTGAAGGTGCGATATTCAGCTTCTTCTTTTTCTTTCTTTTCTTTAAAGAGAGCTTCGTTCTTTAGCTTGGCTTCCTTCTTATCGGCTTCAAACTTCTCCTTGAGTTCTTTAAGCTGAGCATTGATATCAAGGTTGATGCTTTGCATCTTTTCCTTGTTACTAGCAAGCAAGCTCTCATAATCACTTAAAGCCTTGTTCTTCTTTTCTTCAAGGTTGGTGTTTTCTAATTCAAGTTTCTGCTTATCATAGTTCTGGTTTTCCAGGATGATCTTAGCATCCATATAATCGCTAGCGGCTTTGATCTTATCATCGCGATA
>OMRU01000213.1 GCA_900313465.1 uncultured Clostridia bacterium | reverse complement strand
GGTGTTGATGTAGGAAGAAATTTCATTTACTTCCCCAGATTGAGAAGAGGCTAGTTCATCGGTAGAGTTAGCGATGAGGGATTGAAATGATCCATTGCCAGTAAAATAGATGACAGAAGAACCCACCGCTAAGAAAAATAAGAACATCAAAAACGGAATCCAGATCCATTTCAGGTTGATGAAATAACGTTTGATGATATGTTTGGCCATGGGGAAATTATAGCACGGATTATCGATTGGCTTGGTTAATAATTTCTCTTAATTCTTTTTTCGTGAATTCTTTCGGGACGGGGTATAAAGGATTGGCTTCTTTTAAGGAATGCCTGATGAGAAAATCGATATCTTTTTCTTGAATCTTTCCTTCGAAAGTAGAAGGAATATTCATCTTCTTGTTCATCTCTTTTATCCAGGAGATGAGGGCTTTGCTTTTCACTTCTTCTGTTTCTGCTTTATCTGTCAGCATAAATAAGTCAGCAACGTCACTTAATTTATGATAAGCATTCTTTCCATAAGCTTCTAAGACGTAAGGAAGAAGTATGGCGATACATAAGCCGTGTGGTAGATGATATACCCCACCGATAGAATGCGCTAAAGCGTGGACGTAACCGACATAGGCTCTTGTAAAAGAAACACCTGCCATAAAGGAGGCTTGTAACATATTTTTTCTTGCTATGGTGTTAGAAGAATCCTGATAGAAATCAAATAAGTGATCCTTAATCGCCTTTAAGGCTTTTAAGGCGTAGTCATCTGTTAATTTGGTTCCGCTTCTTCCAATATAGGCTTCTAAAGCGTGAGTAAAAGCATCCATGCCAGTGGTGGCGATGATGTGTTTTGGAAGGTTAGCTAGAAGACTATCATCCAAAATGGCTGCTTTTGGAATAAGATGACCATCGTTGATTGCAAACTTATCATTGGTCTTTTCATTGCTGATGACACTAGCAACAGTGGTTTCACTTCCTGTGCCAGCGGTAGTTGGTACCGCGATGAAGTAAGGAATGTCCTTTTTGACTTTCAAGACGCCTTTAAAATACGCTAGGCTTTTTTCTGGCTTCAGACACTTACAACCTAAGGCTTTACTTGCATCGATAACAGAACCTCCACCGATAGCAAGAATGCTATCGCAATGATGTTCATGATAATACTGATAAAGACGCTCGATGGCCTCAAAGGTTGGATCTGGTTTGATATCGGTGTAGGTATCAAAGGTGATTTCTTCTTCTTTTAGTTTCGCTAGGAAGTGTTCTACTCTTGGAAGAGAAATGATGATGTTATCGCTGACGATAAGAGGATGATGACATTGATTCTTGCTAAATAGAGAAGGGATATCATTAAGGGAGTGATAGACTTCCGGAATGCGGAAATTCAAAACCTTCATCGCGAGACGAAAGATTCCTTGATAGGTTCGACAATATGCTTTATGAATGATGTTCATCTTGTTCTCCTTAGCTAGACTAGTCTAAATGTAAGGCTTCCTTTTGCTTTTGAATGTTTTCTTTTTCTTGTGGAGTTAACGTCGTCTTTTCAAAACGGTATTTTTGTATGATGGCAGGATATTTCTCATGGTCGACTTCGGACATAAACATCTTTAATGGTCTGACATATAAGAGAAAATCCCCATATAGTCCCTGATATAGCATCATCTCTTCTTTGGTTTCAGAATGAATGGCAATGCCTTTGATTTCATAGAGATACATCGTGGAGTTAGAATCGACCGTCTCTCTTTTGAAGTGTCTTACGATATCGCCTTTATGAAGTGTTCTTTCCATGTTGTAACTGTTCCTTTGAGAAATATTATAAATGTTTTCCGTAGGAAAAGATTGGCTTTTGAAAATTTAATGTCAAAAAAGTGTTGCAGAAGCCTATACCTCGTGATATGATGTATATCGTGAAAGGTGGTATTTCATGGATGCACAATTGAGAAGAGGTATCTTAGATGTCTGTGTCTTATCGGCCATCAAGAATGAAGATTCCTATGGCTATAAGATCATCAAAGATTTAAAACCGGTCCTCGAATTATCAGAATCAACCCTCTATACCATTCTCAAAAGGTTAGAAGATAGCAAGATGCTGACAGTTCGTTCGGCGGAATATGAAGGCAGACTGAGAAAGTATTATCACATCACCCCTAAGGGGCTAAGGCGTATTGAAGAATTCAAAGATGAATGGAAAGAAATGATGAGTATCTACTCGTTTATTGTGGAGGGTTGTTAGCGATGAATAAAAAAGAATTCTTGGATGAACTTAGATCAAAGCTAAGAGGCTTACCAAAAAAGGATCTGGAGAATCGTATCAATTTCTATGATGAAATGATCTCCGATCGTATGGATGAAGGTAAGAGTGAAGAAGAAGCAATCAGTGAAATTGGAAGTGTCGATGAGATTGTCAATCAGATTGCAAGTGAGACCTCTCTAGTCAGACTCGTCAAGGAAAAAG
>OMRU01000214.1 GCA_900313465.1 uncultured Clostridia bacterium | reverse complement strand
GCCAAGCGTCACAATCTCAAGTTCGTCAAGACCATGAACGATGATGCTACCATGAACGAAAACGTTCCCGAAGGCTATGTTGGTCTTGATCGTTATGAATGCCGTAAGAAACTTGTCGCCCAGATCAAAGAACAGGGCGATTTGATCAAGATTGAAGACATCGTTCACAACGTCGGTCATTCCGAAAGAAGTAAGTCCGTTGTTGAACCGATGCTTTCCAAGCAGTGGTTTGTCAAGATGAAACCACTTAGTGAAGCCGTCATGAAGATGCAAAATGATCCAGCTTTGAAGACCGTCTTCTTCCCTGAACGTTTTGATCACATCTTCTACCAGTGGCTTGAGAACACCGATGACTGGTGCATCTCTCGTCAGCTCTGGTGGGGTCATAGAATTCCTGTCTTCACCAATAAGAAGACGGGTGAAGTTGTCTGCTCTGAAGAAGTTCTTCCATCTAGTGAATGGGATCAGGATCCTGATGTTCTTGATACCTGGTTTTCTTCCGCTTTGGCTCCATTTGCCTTCTTAGGCTGGCCAGATGAAACCGAATTATACAAGAGATATTATCCACTTGATGTCATGGTCACCGCTTATGACATCATCTTCTTCTGGGTGGAAAGAATGGCTTTTGATGGTGTTCATTTCACCAACAAGATGCCATTTAAGAAAGTCTACATCCACGGTTTAGTCAGAGATAGTCAGGGTAGAAAGATGTCCAAGTCTCTTGGCAATGGTATCGATCCATTTGATGTCATCGACAAATATGGTACTGACTCCCTTCGTTATGCTTTAGCCACTGGTGGTACACCAGGATTAGATATCAATTTCTCCTTCAACAAGGTGGAAACGGCTCATAACTTCCTCAACAAGGTCTGGAACGCTTCAAGATACATCCTTTCTACTTTACCTGCTGACTTTAAGCCAACGAAGATTGACTTTAATCAACTTTCCTATCTTGATCAGTGGATCTATGCTGAATTTGATAAGCTTCTTGAAAGCGTCAAATCCAACATGGAGAAATATGAACTTGGTCAGGCTGCTGACTATGTCTATTCCTTTGTCTATGATGAATTCTGCTCCGATTATCTCGAATATAGCAAAGTCACCCTCCAGGGCGATGATGAAGAAGCTAAGAAGGCCACCCTTAATGTCTTATATGACATCTTGAAGAAGATTTTGATCATCCTCTTCCCATTTGCTCCATTCATCACCGAAGAAATCTATTCCTACTTACCAGAAGCCAAGAAGTCTATCTATGAAGAAGAATATCCAAGCGCTACTTCCTTTACCTACAATAAGGAAACCTTAGAACTTGCCACTTCCTTAAGAGAAGCCATCAAGGTCATCCGCAACCACAAGTCCGAACTTGGTATCGCGCCAAATGCACCAATCGATCTTCGCTATCTTGGTAAGGAAGAGAACTTATCCTTGATCAAGCCATATCTGACCCGTTTCTCCTTTGCCAAATCTGTCACTACGTTAAGTGAAAAGAATGATGACTTGGTCTACTTTACTTCCTTTGCTTTGGAAATCGTCGAAGAAGAAACCGAAGAGAGCAAAGCCAGAAGAGCTAAGCGTATCGAATTCTTGAAAAATGAAATCATGAGAAGTGAAAAGATGCTTGCCAATGAAAACTTTATCAGCCGCGCTAAGCCAGAGAAAGTTGCTCAGGAAAAAGAAAAATATCAGAAGTACAAAGAAGAATTAGAAAAATATCTGAAGTAGTTTTTTAAAATTTGCCTCCTAGATAGTCATATATTGACTAAGGAGGCATTTTTTATGAAACCTTTAACCATTGAAGAAGAAATGCAAGTCAAAGGTGGAGAAGCAATCACTCTATCTGCCATCATGGCTCTTCTTGCCATCGGACTTGTAGCCGTGATCTGTTACAAACTGTTTTTCTCCGGTAACGAAGGCAAAGTAGCCTTACCAGGTGGGTTTACATTCCAATGGGGAGACTAAACAAATCTGTGTTTCCCAAAAATGGGATCGAAAAACCGCGCGAAAAAGCAATTAGAGAAGGAATATCCACGCTATCTGATAGTGAACTTCTTGCCCTACTTCTTGACACCGGGTCCAAAAAAGAAAATGTCGTCCAGCTTTCTTCTCGTATGCTATTTGAAAAAGGTGGACTAAAAGGTATCTTTACTAGCGATGTCCCACTAGAGACTTATGGAGTCAAGAAAGCCAAAAGTCATCGACTTTTAGCGGTAAAAGAGATCATCAAGAGATTACCTCTTACTTCCTATAAGAAAATCATGAAGACGGAGGATGCTTTTCTTGCGACCAAAGGCATCTTTCTAGGAAAGAAGACGGAAGTGGCAGTAGTCATCTATCTTGATCGAAACAAGAATGTCTTATTCTTACAGACCTATGATTTTGATATGCCAGGAAAGGCCATTGTTCCTATCGATAAGATCATCAAGGATTTCTGCTAGTTTTGTTCTTCTTGTGCACAATCATCCAAGTGGAAAATTGTTGGATTCAGACGCCGATATTTATGTTTCTGTCAAGTTATCCAAGCATATCTCCTATGTCGGAGGGGTGCTTCTTGATTCGATCATCGTCAATGACTATGCCTATCTATCCTTTCGACAAAGGCAAATCGAGCCCTACAAATAGAAACTGGGTGAAAGAAAAACCATTCATTTTTCGAAAATTGACTGATTTTCAATTGAAACTATTTTTCATAGAGAATATAATTAATTTAGATATTCTTTCGGAGGATTTTTTCATGTCTTTTACTATTGATAACGATTTGCAAGCCGGCTTAGATTTGCTAAGTGAAGGCAAAAAAGTTGATACGGCTTTGAAGTTGATCAACCGTTCTGCTCGTAAAGGTACTACCAAAGGTAAATCCTATTTTGAAGTCGGTCGTATTATCCGCGAGGGTATCCCAGGCTTGGAAGCTGATATCGAAGAATCCAAGAAGTTCTATGACATCGCTGCTGCCCACTTCAGTCGCGAACCAAGAGACAGCATGGATAATCGTGAATATGGCGATTATTACTACTATGGCTTAGGCAGTGAAGAAGCCGATAAGAACCGCGCTTTAGAATATTATGATGCCGCCATTGCCGAAGGCGACGCCCTTGCTAAGCAGCGCGCTGATGAAATCCGTGGCCAGATTGAAAAAGGTGACTCCTCCTCTGCTCCAACCCTGACTCCTGAAACCGAAGCCAAAGAAGAAAATGTTCCTGTTGTTAATGAAGATAGTACTGTCCAGGCTGCTCCTGTTGTTGAAAATATCAACAAGCCAGTGGAAATCTCCGACAAGGTCATCCAGGAAGAAATCGATTCCGATCAGATCTTGATCAAGGCTTTACGTGTCCTTGATTCCAATACTGCCACCGATCAGGAAAGACTTGACGCTATCGAACTTGCTCGCATCGCTGCTGAAGAAGGCTCGATTCGTGCCAATGTCTTACTCGGTTGGTTATATGAAGGCGACAATCATCTTGTCGCTGCTGATCTTGATAAGGCCAAGGAATATTATGAGACTGCCATTGCTCATGGTTCTTGTTCTGCCAAGTTCCGTTTAGGTATGCTTTATACCGATAAGGATATTCCTTTCTATGATATCGAAAAGGGTCATGATATGATCATCGATGCCGCTCATGACGGATATACTTTTGCCCTTCTTTATCTCGGCGATTGTTTCCGTGCCAAAGTTGACGATGTCAGAAACCTTGAGGTTTCCTATCGTTACTATGCCTTAGCTGGTGAAAGAGGCTTGGGTATGGGTTATCACAACATGGCGGAAATCGATGCTTCTCGTCAGCAACTCGACTTAGCTGCTCAGCACGAGAAATTAGCGACCGATAACGGTTATGATCCTGCTCTTGGCTATCAGGATCCTCTCTTCTATTCTTTACACGTCTAATTGCTGTACTTTTTAAGCGTTCAAACGAGGCTTCGGCCTCGTTTTTTAAATTTATATATAATTATTTAAAATAATTCTTGCATTTAGGATTAATTATGACTATAGTATTTATCGCGCTTGTCAAACGCCTTCCGATTCTTGAAGAAAACTTGACAAAGTGCAAATGATGACATTCACAAAAAGAATTCAAGAAAATGAAAAATCTTGTTGACTTCTGACTAAATGAATGATATCATTATCAACGCGCCAAAAATGACGCACGATACGATCGCTCTTTGAAAACTGAACGGGATGACCAGTACATACATACAAGGAATACGTCAATTCACAAGTTTGTGAAA
>OMRU01000216.1 GCA_900313465.1 uncultured Clostridia bacterium | reverse complement strand
TACCATGGTCTCATTTAAAGGAGAACAATTAGGTAAGCCAAAAGATCACGATGATGCGCTTCGCATGCTTCGTGAATTATCCGGTGAGACACATGAAATTGTCACTGCTTATTCTATCTTCAAAGGGGAAAAAGAATTGTGCCATCGCGTCGTAGTGGCAAAACTCTACATTGAGAAGATGGCAGATGCTGAAATTGAGATGTATTTAGATACGGGTTCTCCTTATGATAAGGCTGGCGCTTATGGCGTTCAGGATAAGGACTTCATCTATTCCAAGATTCTCCAGGGTGATATGTACACCATCATGGGTCTTCCCAAATATGAGTTGGAAGATGATCTTGTTGAATTGGGTATTATTGAATAGTGAATAGACTATCAACTTGCCAAAAGGTAAGTCGATAGTCTTTTTTCTTATCAAACATCAGAAAAAGGCATCTTTACGATGCCTTAGAGGTAATCTAAGTTGTTTGCTTATCAGTTTGAAGCTTTGTCGGTATTTTCTTTTAAGAGGTTAGAAAAGTCTTCACTTTTTGAGCCGATGACAAAGACAATTTTGTTGCCCATGAACATGACGTTATCTAATTCTTTGTTGATATCATCCTTGTTGATTTTGCTAGGGTCATTGACCATGACCGTGACACGACTTCCCGCCGTGGTGATTTTAGAGATGTTGTCATTTCCACCAAAGCACAAGGCTAATCTAGAAGCGGACTGTTCCACTTTTTCATTGACTTCAGCTTCTGATTCAGCGATTTTCTTCTTCTTGTTATAGGAAATGACAAAGAAGGCTATTAAAGCGATGACAAGTAAACAAGCGACGACAATGATGATAATGATATATGGTTCCATGATTAATCTTCCTTTCCGGAAATATTTTTTCTGATACGTGATACAACTGTGATGCTCTTCAGATGAAGCAAGGAGACAAGTTCATCCTTTTTATGAGAGAAGGTAAACTCATGTCCCTTTAGTTTGGTCTTATGACCACCATCGACATAGATATCAAAATTCCCTTCGTGAATGATGACTTTCAATTCCTGATCACCACCGATGATGGCTTTGGTGATGGTATTTGGAAATAGGCGGTTATGACAAGGGGAAATAAGAGAAAACTGATAAACATCAGGAGCGTTGATGACCACAGGGGAATTTAAAGAGAGAAGATAACCAGAAGAACCAGTTGGTGTACCAATGACAATACCATTGCATCTGCTCTCGGTTAGCATCTCATCATTGACATAGACATCCATAAAGACGGTTTCACCAGTCTGTATGGCGATATCGTTGATGAAGTGATGTTCTTTCTTCTTGTCGATGACAAAACGGAAGAAAGGAAGATATTCAACCTCAGGTTCTTGATTGATCAAGGCGTGGATGAAGGCATCCTCTTCTCCTTTGGCATAATCAGAATAGAATCCTAGATGACCGGTGTTGAAAAGTAGATAGCTGATATCTTTTCCACGTGGGAGTTTAGGATCGTGAATTGCTCTCATGAATGATCCATCACCACCTAAAACAATAATCAGGCTAGGTTTTATTTCATCATAAACAAATCCGTTTTGACCAAGTTCCTTTTTCAGTTTTTCAATCATCACGGAGTTATTTTCGAACATTTTGGAATATACAGCGAAATGACAGGGTTTCATAGTTCTCTTATCTCTTTTTATTTTGACTGCTTTATTGTATCATATATTGACATTGAAAGAGGTTTATTATGTCCAGCAATAATATTGAAATCGAAGCAAAAGTACTTCTATCAAAGGAAAATTATGATCGTCTTGTCAAGGAACTGAGATTCCCCACTGTCAGTTTGGTTCAGACCAACTACTATCTAGATAGCCGCAGTCAGGTTTTGAAGAAGTATGGCATGATTCTTCGTATCCGTGAAAGCGGACAAAATTTTGTTTTTACTCTTAAAGCTCCTCTCTCTGAAGGTCTGTTAGAAAAGAATCAGGCTTTAACAAGAGAACAGGCTGAAAACTTGATTGATAAGAATATCTTCCCTAAGGGTGATATTCGTAATTTCTTAGATATCTTACAGATCGATGCTGATGAACTTTTAGTCTTGGCTACCCTGACTACATTCAGAAAAGAAACAGAATACAAAGATTCTGTTTTGGATATTTCTCAGAACTCTTATGGTGATCATCTCGATTATGAATTGGAATGTGATTCTGACTCTGCCATTCATTCTCAGGAAATTTTAAAGGAAATCTGTGAGAAATATGGTATTGAGTATTCGCCAAATACGATTTCCAAGGAAGAAAGAGCCATTACCGCCGCTTTAAATAAGTAAACCTTTGCCCGTCGTTGACGGGCTTTTTTGATGAAAACAAAAAGTTGAATCTTTTACGAAGATTGAAAAAATATGTAAAAAGTGAAATTCTCGCATAGAATTTCTAATGGAAATATTGGACATAATGTACA
>OMRU01000218.1 GCA_900313465.1 uncultured Clostridia bacterium | reverse complement strand
GTTTCCTTATTTGCCAAGTAACGATTCTGGGTTTTCTTGTTGGCTGACTTAGTGCTAGTCTTACCTTCAAGGAAGGATTTTTCTACTCCATCAAAAGCAAACTTGACTTTTTGATAGTCATTATTAGGAAGAGAGTTTCTTCTAAAACATCCCGTAGTGGAAAGCAATAAAGAAGAAAAGAACATCAATTTCAATATTTTTTTCATAAATTCATCACCTTGCATCCCTTTTCTTACCTATATGATACCATACATTTGAAAAACATCTTTGATTAGCAAGTTACAAAACATGTCAAATAGAGACAATTTCACGATGAAATCTAATGATTTCATGTTGTAGGTTACAAAATCTGAGGGATTGACACAGGATAAATTTCCATCACATAAACTTTAATAAAGTTAAAGTTGACTTTAACATTATTTAAATTTATAATCGAGATGTATGAAAGATTTGTTACCAAACTGGATGAAAGGACTCAACCAGGAAGACCTGGAATTCATCAAGACATTCATCGTGCAATCCGGATCATTAAAAGAAATGGCCACGATTTATGACGTATCCTATCCGACCATCAGAATGAGGTTAGATAAGGTGATTGAAAAAATCCAGCTTTCCGACAATAAAAAGGATGACTCTTACATCATTCAAGTCAAGGCGATGGCCCTAGACAACAAGATTTCCATAGAAGCCGCTCGTGAGTTGATTGAAAACTACCGCTTACTCAAGGAGGATTAACGATGTCTAATTTTACTGTAATCGCCAGCATTCTGACGTTAGTTGCTATCAGTTTCTTAAGTATTTTTCTCCCCTGCCGTCTGATTCAGAACAAAGTCAAACACTATATCTCGATTGCCATCTGCAGCATTAGTTTCATCTTAATGATTACCTTTATCATCATAGATCACATACCAGGGCAGACTTCTATCAACAACCCAGGATTCTTAATCTTTTTCCTCACCTCTTTCTTAACCTATGTCATTTATCTCATCATCACCAATTCCAAAAAAGGGACGAGTAAAAACAAGACCTCAAAAGAAGAATCAGAAAAAATCGATATCAAAAATCTCTAAAAGAAAGCCTCAGAATCCAAAGCCGGATTCTGAGGTATTTTCATTACAGTTTCTTAGAAGTCAACAGAATATTCTTGTGATTGATGCGGTTATAGGAGATTTCATCCATGGTGTTCTTGACGATGAATAGACCAAGTCCACCCTCTGTCAGATTCATGACATCACCAGAGACTTTTTCCTCCTTGACATCCAAAGGATTGAACTTTTTACCACGATCGACAAAGGTGATATAGATAGAATCCTTGCTGATGTTATAAGTGATGCGGATATAAATCTTTGGGTCATGTTCTTCTGGGGAATAGGCGTACTTGGCGATATTGGAAAACAGTTCATCCATGACCACAGCAAGTTTGGTGTTATATTGACTCTTATTGTTATCCGCTAAAGCATCCTGAAGGAACTTGATAGCACGATCAAGTTCTTCTAGTTTGGCATAGAAGACATTTTCATAGACTTTGGTCTCATCGCCCTGATATCTCATGAACAAATAAGTGATATCATCGCTCTGAGGTGCGTCTTTGACAAAGGTGGAAAGAGCATCCTGAATTTCATAGTTCATATCAATTAAAGAATTATATTCTCTTTTATTAAAAGATTCCAGGAGTCTATTTTCACCATAGAGTTCATGCTTGGCATTCTGAGCCTCGGTGATACCATCGGTATATAAGAAGATGTATTCACCTTTTTCAAGCTGGATCGTCTCATCCTTTAATGGCACAGTATCAAGTGGACCAAGAACAAAACCAGAGGCACAATCGAGATATCGGAAGTTCTTATCTTTGCCGATGATCGGTTTATTATGACCGGCGTTACAAAACTCAAAGATACCCGTCTTGGTATCTAAGATACCTAAAAAGCAAGTGACAAACATCATGGAGTCATTACCCTGATGGATGTTGGAATTGAGTTCTGTTAAGATTTCACTTGGTTTACGACCAAGCTTACAATAAGCGTTAAGACAAGTAATGGTCTTCATCATGAACATGGCAGCGGGAACTCCCTTACCAGAGACATCACCAATCGCGATAGCGACATGAGATTCATCTAGGGCAAAATAATTGTATAGATCACCACCAACTTCCTTAGTAGGTTTCAAGTCAGCTAATATGGATACATCCTTGATATTCGATAATTCCTTTGGTAAGGCATTATGCTGAATCTCATGAGCGACATTTAATTCTGTCTCAATCTGTTGCTTAGCCTGAGAAACCGAGATTTCCTTCTGTAAAAGATTATAAGAACGCTTGGATAAGGCCATAGAGGTAAGATAGATGATGGTAAGACCTAGTGATCTAGCCACATAATAATAGGCAAAGACTTTTAAATATCGATTTTCTCCCTGCAAGATGA
>OMRU01000219.1 GCA_900313465.1 uncultured Clostridia bacterium | reverse complement strand
AGGAATGCTGGAAGGAAGAATCATAGTCAAACCATAGCAAAGAAAGAACATACCGACTAAGCCAAAGCCATACATCGGAAGCCAGGGCCCTTTCATAAAACCTGGGTTGACCCACTTCTTGACACTGACAAATCTTCGAAAAAGAACTTCAAGAACATAACCGATCACACTACCGACAAGGAAGAGTGTCAAAATCACCAACAATACTTTCGATGGTGTGTGATTTGTAAAAAAAGTATCTGCCAAAACGATCATAGAATAACCTTACCTCGATTGAATATGTTAACATATTCAAGTTATGATAGTACGTTTTTTTGGAGGTGAAGTATGGCAAATGAAAGAATTGTTTTTTTAGGAACACCTGAACTGGCTGCCGAATGTCTCAAAGGCTTAGTTAAGGCCAATTTCAATATCGTTGGTGTCGTCACCAAGGAAGATAAAATCAGAGGAAGAAATAATGCGGTTGAGGAATCCCCAGTCGCCAAGGTGGCTCATGAATTCAATCTTCCCCTTCATAAACCACACCGTCTCAACAGTGATTTTCAGTTCTTAGTGGATTTAAAACCAGATTTACTTTTGACTTTTGCCTATGGTCAACTGATCAGCGATGAGATTCTTGCCTTAGGAACATATAAGCCACTCAACCTTCATGGTTCTCTTCTTCCCAAATACCGCGGAGCGGCTCCGATGCAATATGCGTTATATAACGGAGATAAACAAACCGGTGTCTCCTTAATGGAGATGGTCCATGAAATGGATGCTGGTGATGTCTATGCCAGTAAGTCTTTTGATTTAGATATCAAGGATAATTACACCACGTTATGTGCAAAGATGAGCCAGTGTGGACTTGAACTAGCCATTGAAGCCTTACCAAAATATTTCAATCACGAGCTGACTCCTATTCCTCAGGATAAAACTAAGGTCACCTTTACTCATATGATCACTAAGGAACAGGAACATCTTGATTTATCCAAGACTCCTCTTGAATTTGTCAATCAGGTTCGTTCTTTATCTCTTACTCCAGGCGGATATCTATTATGGAACGACCAGATGCTAAAGATCTATGAAGCAGAAGTCTTCTCGGATAAACAAGAAGCTGAGATTGGAACTATTGTTCTAGCTCATAAAAAGCAAATCATCTTACAGGTCAAAGAAGGACAGGTGAAACTCAACTTGTTACAGCGCCCTGGCAAGAAGATGATGTCCGCCAGCGATTTTAATAACGGCGTTCATGATTTTACAGGAGTAATTCTTCATTAATGGCAAAAACAAAAACAGAAAAGACCAACGCCATGCGTCTTCTTGATACATCTAATATTTCTTATATCGAACATGAATATGATCCTGAGAAGGCTCTCTCTGCTAAAGAGGTAGCAAATATCATGAATCAGGATGTCGAGCAGGTCTTCAAGACACTTGTCACCATTGGAAAAAGCAAAGAACATTATGTCTTTGTCGTACCAGGAGAAGGCGAATTAGATTTAAAGAAAGCCGCCAAAGTCTCCGGCGAGAAATTTATTGAGATGATTCCCCAGAAAGATCTTCTTCCCTTAACAGGATATATCCATGGAGGTTGTTCTCCTTTGGGAATGAAAAAGAAGTTCAAGACCTTTATTGATGAAACTGCTCAGTTATTTGATACTATCTTTGTCTCGGGTGGAAAAAGAGGTCTACAGATTGAAGTCAATCCGCTTAAGTTAGCTGAAGTTGTCGAGGCAACATTTGCCGATATTCAAGGATAAACAGTATGGAAAATTATCAGAATGCCAAAGTGGTTCTCGGTTTGATGAGAATCACAGAGATGAGTGATGAAGATGTCTATCAGTTGATCAAGGGTGCCTTAGATTTAGGAATCCATTATTTTGATACGGCTGACTTTTATGGTCATGGTAAATCAGAAGAGAAGATCGGTCACGTCCTAAAAGCCCACCCTGAACTAAGAAGTCAGATGTTCATTCAGACAAAGTGCGGCCTTGTCCCTTCTCATAATGGCGATAAATATATCGATTTGAGCTATGAACATATCAAAGAAGGCTTGTACGCTTCTTTAGAAAGAATGAATCTCGATTATGTCGATTCTTTCCTTCTTCACCGCGTGGATATCTTTATGGACAATAAAGAGATTGCCAAAGCCATTTCTGAACTTTATAAAGAAGGTAAGATTCATCACTTTGGTATTTCCAACATGGATGTCGAGATCATCAAATACTTACAGGAATATCTCGATGTACCGATTGAAGTTGATCAGTTGCAGGTTTCTCTTGGTCAACCAGCCTTACTTAGTCAACCCTTCAACGTCAACTTCCCACAACAGAAAGTCAATATCAGCGATGGTCTTTTCTTCTATCTGAAGAGAAAGCATATCGCCTTACAGTGCTGGTCTCCTTATCAGATCGGTTTCTTTGAAGGAAG
>OMRU01000220.1 GCA_900313465.1 uncultured Clostridia bacterium | reverse complement strand
AATTCTTCTTTCTTTTTCTTCTAGGGTAAGATTGCTGATAGCCAAGGCTTTCATCAGATTCATATGGACTGTTTCTTTTTCTTCAGCGTGATAAGACTGGAAGACAAAAGAAGAGAGATATAGACGATAGTCTGCTTTTTCTTTTTCACTTAGTTCTTTTAGCTCCTGATGGTTGACTTTGATACTTCCTTGATAGGAATCATCCATCAGACCTAAAAGATGAATCAGGGTGGATTTTCCTGCACCAGATTTACCGACAAGATAAAATAATCCCGTATCAGGAAAATCCACGTTGATGTCTTTTAATACTGGGGCTTTTTCTTGGTCGTAACATTTGCTGACATGACGAATCTGAATCATCAATCTTCTCCTTCCAATTCTTGATTGATATCTTTATCCTTGATTTTTCTAAGCGGTAAAAGGGCGCCGATCAGAGAACAGAATAAAGAAATCAAAAAGATAAATAACAGACTGTTGATATCAAGTAGGGAGAAAAAACTTGGATATTGAAAAAAGTGTAATATGCCGTTAGTTAAGATGGTTGAGAATAAGGAAAGAATAAAAGAAGAAAGGAAGATTAAAACAAGGAAAATCATTTGCAATCCAAACGCACTCTTGAGGATATCTTTCTTGTTTCGATTGAACGTCTTGATCAGGGCAAATAAGCGGATATTATCCGCATATAAGGAATAGACTACTAGGAATTCAAGCATCAGGCAACAGATGGTATTCAGCACTAAAAACAGGGTCAAGACTTTCAGTAAGGAGGAGATGATATCAATCGTGCTGTTTTTAACCTCGAGAGCCTGAGAAGAGATGGTGATGGTATCAGGATAGATTTTCTTTACTTGTTCTTCTAGTTGATCTGGATTTTTATGATAGGTAAGAATTCCATTGGCCTTGAAATCATCCTGGTCATATTTTGAATCATGAAGTAAATCAAAAACGGATAAGTCTTTTTCTAATTCTTCAGAGATATTGATGAGATACTGGTTTTCTAAGTATTCGCTGAAAAAAGAATAGGAATAATAGATACATGGTTTATTGAAGGCTTTCTTTTCTTTAGAAATACCCACAATCTGAAACGTCAGATCGATGTAGATGTTATCGCTAGAAGAAAATTGTTTGCTGTAGATTAAGGCTTGATGATGAATATGAATTTTCTTTCCTAGTGCTTGCTTTTGTTCTAGTCCTGCTTCTTCTAGGAAAGATTCATTGACGACGACTTCTTCTAAGGAAGAAATCCTATGACCGATAGATAAACGATTCGTCTCTTCCTTGATGACCGGATAAAAGGAAGTGTCGATCGCTTTATTGTTGAGTTGGACTTCCTGATAGGTAGGAAGAAAATAACTTAAGGAATAATAGGTTTCTTTTATCTTCAGGATGGATAGAACTTCTTCATCAGGAATGGAGTTTTTGGTGAGATGGAGTTTTCCCTCTCGGGCGACTTCTTCCTTCACGGATAGATTCATGACTTCATAGGCGTAGTATTCTTGTAAGAGAGCATTGATGCTAGAAGTCATATTGGTGTTTAGATTTATTCCAAGATAAATCAGCATCATGTTGAAACTAAGAAACAAGGTGGATAGAAGTGTTCTTGTTTTCTTTTTGAGAAGATAGCGAAAATTGATGAAGATTGCGTTTCTTAAACTGAATTTCTTTTTGCTAGAAGAAGCAAGTTTTTCTTCCTTATTAATTCTTGGTTGACCTTTCTTGATCGCCTTAAGAGTATGTTGCTCAAGTCGATAGAGTTCATCGGCAAGTTTGATACCATTTGTCTCATCATGGGTGACAAGAAGGATAAGATGGTCGTGAGATAAGTCTTTTAAGGTCTGATAGATAGCAGCGGAATTCTTTTCATCTAATTGACCAGTCGGTTCATCTAAAATCAGTGTCTTACCATTCTTGATCAATCCTCGAGCGATTGCGACTCTTACTTGTTCTCCACCGCTAAGATGATACGGGTATTTTTCTTTTAGTTCTTCGAGGTTTAGGTTTGCTAATACCGGTGCTACTTCTAAAGAAATCTCGGCCATAGTTTTCCCTTGTAAAAGAAGAGGAAGAGCAACATTTTCTTCCACACTCAGATAATCTAAAAGAAGAGGAGATTGAAAAACTAGAGATGACTTATTGACATCATTTCCTTTGATTTTTCCCTTATCTGGTTTTAATAAACCGGATAGAAGCGAAAGAAAAGTTGTCTTTCCGCTACCTGAAGGACCCAGTATTACGACAAAACCAGTGTCTGGTAAGGTGAGATTCAAATCATCAAAAATGATGTTTTTGCCATAGGCAAAAGATAAATGACTGATATGAATAGACATAACTTCCTCCCTATAATATATGCTCTTAAAGGAAGAAGATTTATCATTTTTTCTTAGCAAAAAAGGCTAAGACAACTCTT
>OMRU01000221.1 GCA_900313465.1 uncultured Clostridia bacterium | reverse complement strand
TATCTAAAAAAGAAATTAATGATGCAACAAATAAAGCATATGATGCATATAATGCTTATTTAGCAAATATCCGTTCGCTAGCGGATGAATATATTAAAGAAGCTAGAGAAAAGGGTGCTGAAATTATAGTACTTGCAGGTAGACCATATCACCAAGATCCGCAAGTAAATCATGGTATTGATAAGCTAATTAGTGGAATGGGTGCTTATGTTGTTAGTGAAGAATCTATTTCTCACTTAACTAAGAAATTTAAAGTTGGTGTATTAAATCAATGGACTTACCATTCTAGATTATATTCTGCAGCTAAATACTGCACACACGAGGATGATATGAATTTAGTTCAGCTAGTATCCTTTGGCTGTGGTGTTGATGCGGTCACTGCGGATGAAGTCAGAGATATCATGGAACGCCATGATAAGATTTATACTCAGGTCAAGATTGATGAAGTCACCAATCTTGGTACAGTGAAGATTCGTATTCGTTCCTTATTGGAAGCCTTGCGTAAAAAGAAGGCGGCTAAGGAACATAACCAGACAAAGGAAGGTATCTAACATGGCAGAAAAACCAATTAAAATCAAAAGAGATAAAACCGGCCGTGTTATCTTCACCAAGCAGATGAAGAAGGAATATACGCTTCTTTTCCCTATGATGGCTCCAATTCATTTTGCTATGCTGGGAAAGGTCTTCAACCATTATGGCTATCATGCTGAATTGTTGACGACAACTTCCCCTGAGATTGCTCAGACTGGTCTGAAATACATTCAGAATGATATGTGTTATCCAGCCATTCTCAGCTGTGGTCAGTTGATTCACGCTGTCTTATCTGGCAATTATGATGTCCATAAAGTTGCTCTTCTCATCTCTCAGACCGGTGGTGGATGTCGTGCTTCCAACTACATCAAATTGCTCCGTAAAGGTTTGGATAGAGCTGGTCTAGGCTTTATCCCAACAGTCTCAATCAATGTCTCTGGCCTAGAACCAAATCCAGGCATGAAGATTACTTTGCCATTGATTCGCCGTGCCTTGGCGGCTGTCATCTATGGTGATATGCTGATGTGTGTTAAAAATCAGGTTGAACCTTATGAAGTTCATAAAGGTGAAGCAGCTGCTTTGGTCAAGAAGTGGCAGGATGAACTTTGTGAACAGATGCTCCACGCCAATGGTTACAAGAACAAGATCATCAAACAGAATCTTGATAATATCGTCAAAGACTTTGCTAAGGTTGAGTTAGACAATAAACCGCGTGTCAAAGTTGGTATCGTTGGTGAAATCTATGTCAAATATGCAGCCTTAGGTAACAACAATCTCGAGGACTTCTTGCGTTCGCAGGATTGCGAAGTCAATCTTCCAGGTATGATGAACTTCATTCTCTTCAAGATCGACAATCGTATCATCGATATTGATCTATATGGCGGTCATAAGATCAAGCGCCTTGTCTGTCAGATCTTATTTGATTATGCCACTAAGATTCAGAATATGTTCAATACTGCCATCAAAGAAAATTCTCATTTTGCTGTTCCAGCAACCTATGCTCATGTCAAGGAATTGGATAAGGGCGTCAATGGTTATGGTAACCGTATGGGTGAAGGCTGGTTATTGACTGGTGAGATGTTAGAACTTGCTGAGAGTGGTTATGGAAATATCGTCTGTACTCAACCATTTGGTTGCCTTCCAAATCACATTTCTGGTAAGGGCATGATGAGAAAAGTCAGAGAACTTTATCCAGAAGCAAACATTGTTGCGGTTGATTATGATGCTGGTGCTCCAAAGGTCAACCAGGAGAACCGTATCAAGTTGATGCTTTCTATCGGTAAAGAAAATCTCGAAAAAGAACTTGCTGAAAAGAATAAGTAGAATCATGTTGTCCAAATCCCTTAAAGAGGGTATGGACAACATTTTTATTGCCAAAACTAATCACGCTCGTGAGTAAAAGCACTATTGATTGTTGATTTTAATCACGCTCGTGAGTAAAATATGAATAAATAAGGAAAACTAATCACGCTCGTGAGTAAAGCGAAAGCAAAATGGAGGAAAGTCAATGAGAGATAATGTTATTGCCAATTTTGTCAGAACCCAAAGAAAAAAGATGGGATACACCCAAGAAGAACTGGCTCTGTTCAGTGGCCTCTCTTTACATTTCATTCAGAATCTAGAACAAGGAAAAGAGTCGTTACAATTAAATAAGGTCAATGAACTCTTGGAATTCCTGGGTGCAAAATTAGATGTTAAGGTAGGAAGATGATATGAGAAAAGCAAAAGTCTATCATGATTCTCGTTTCTGCGGACTTCTAGAAGAGAGTGATAATGGTTACCGTTTCACTTATAGCGATGAATGGTTTCAGGATATAGGTCAAAAAGTCTATGAGTCTCCCAAGTTCTTTTCGTTTTTTGATGGTCTCATACCTGAAGGGTATCTTTTCCAAGAGGTGATTAGGCATTGGAACATTCCTACCCATGATCGATTTGGAATCTTATTGAAGAGTGGCGCTGATTGTATCGGAGCTGTGACTCTTGAGGAGGTAGAAGAATGATTTCCTCTTGTTTATGCTGTGGAAAGCCATTAAAAAACGGCGAAGAAAAATACCATGTGAATTGCCAAAACAAAATGTTTTCAATCTTTGAGGATGAAGAAATTGATTTTGATTTTTTAAACAAACAACTTTCTTTACAAATTGAAGATCAAAAGGTGATTCCTGGCGTACAGAAAAAACTTTCTTCTTCTTTTGAAACTTTCAGAAAAGCCAAAAGAAAGACGATATATAAAAGACAGTATTCTTTTATTATCAAGTTTCCATGTGAAGATTTTCCTTATATTACCGAAATGGAAAACCTGGTCATGAATATGGCAGAGGTATGCTCTATAGATGTGGTTCCTCATTTCTTATATTCAGTAGGCAACAATCAGTATGTCTATGTGTCACGAAGAATTGATCGAGAACAGCAGAAGAAATATTCGATGGAAGATTTTTGTCAATTGACCGGAAGGTTGACCGAAGACAAATATCAAGGTTCTTATGAGAGTCTTGATTCTGTGATCCAGCATTACTCAGTGAATCCTAAAAAGGATGAAGTTCAACTCTTTTTGCGCATCCTGTTTTGTTATGTTACGGGAAACAATGATATGCATCTAAAAAACTTCTCTCTCTTCTCTGCTGATCATCAAAACTACACGTTATCTCCCGCTTATGATTTGTTGAATGCCCAACTGCTTAATCCTAAAGATGAAGAACAGATGGCTTTGACCATCAATGGAAAGAAAAAGAATTTTCATCATAAAGATTTTGTCGTTTTAGCAAACGCCTACCATATCAAAGAAAAAGTTTATTCCAATATCATCAAGCTACTGAATCGCAGTCTTGATGAATGGAATAAACTGATAGATGATTCTCTTTTGAGCGAAAAACTGAAAACTCAGTTCAAAGAGATGATACAAACGAGAATACAAGACTTATAACGAGATTATCCGTAATATTCATCCTCGTATCTGACTGAGGGAATATCATCTTCCTCATCATAGGAATCGCCATAGCCTTCGTGATCATATTCACCATGAATATTCATGGATTTATAGCCGTGTTTGCTACCACCCCAGGAATTCAGTATGGAATCGAATTCTTCTTTTTCGATGGAATAGTATTTGTTATCTCTTCCGGAGGTCATTTTGTTGACTTCTTCCTCATCCATCATGAACCAGTCGGTGTGGATTCCACGATAAAAGTAGTTGCCTTCAAATTCGACAATGATCGATTCTGGCGATTGGAAAGAACCTTGTCTTCCTAAATAGAGATAGTACATATTGTTGACCTCTTAGATATACTATCATCCCATTTGAAAAGAAAAAAGAGTCTTTTGCAAGCTGCAAAAGACTCAGTGATTACTCTGCTTCCGCTACTTCTTTTTTATCGTGGGCATGGATAGCATCATCAATCGGCTTGAAGATGATGTAATAGACAGGAATGGTAAGGAATAAGAACCAGAATGGATGCCATAAGTCAAACCACATACCTAAGAAACAATAGATGCCAGTGACTAATACTGGATAGCAGAACTTGGTGAAATGCTTGCTGGCAATGGCTTCTACGATAGAAGGAGTGATAGGAATTAAGAAGAATAGCATCCAGGTAAACGCCCAACCATTAGGTTGTTTGAGATAAACACCTAACAGAATATAAGCGATGATGACAGCAAAGACGGTCACACCTGAGACGATAGCTAAAATGACCTTGGTGGCAGAACTGTAATTGTTTTCATCTTCATCATCTTTACCTCTGGTGAAGATTTTAGCGCCATTATTCTGGATGTGTACTTCATCACCGCTGGCAGATTTGAGATGAATGCCAGAGTCATCGATGTGGACACTCTCGTTTTTCTTTTCGGCTTCGTGGATACG
>OMRU01000222.1 GCA_900313465.1 uncultured Clostridia bacterium | reverse complement strand
GATGCTATGAGGTAACTGAATGGCATGAAGATTTTTTAGATAATGGAAAGCTCTGCTTTGAATGGTCGTTACGGATTTAGGGATGACGAGCTTCTTTAAATGATCGATATTGCTGATAGCAAAAGAAGGAATGGTGATCAGACTAGAAGGAAGAAGGATGCTTTTTAGTTTCGGAAAGACGTTGAGAATAAAGGAATTCATATCAAGAGGAGTTTGACTTGTCGTAGTGAAGATAAGCGTTTCAATGCTGGAAAGAAATTGCTTTACCTTCAAAGATAAGACAGGCTTTTTATGAATGAGATATAAATCGATCAGTTGAAGTGTCTTAGGCTTACTTTTCTGACATAATAGATATAAGGAAGATAAAGATACCCAACAAGGAAGAGAAATCATCTCTAACTTTTTACAACCAGGAGTCAAAGGAAGAATATCTTTTGCCTCTCTATCTTTTAGTCTTTGACAAAAGGCTAAAGGAAGAGCTAGACGTCTAAGCTTTCGACAATTGTGAAAGACGTTCTTACCAAGAAAGAGAATGCTATCAGGTAGTTCGATATATTCGAGTGACTTACAGTTTTCAAAGGCCATCGCTCCAATAAAGGAGAGGTTTTTAGATAGATGGATGTTGTTTAACGAAGTGCAGTTTTTAAAGGCGTCATCCAAAATGGAGATGACGGTATCAGGAAGGGTGACATTCTTGAGATATTTATAGTCCTGAAAAGCACCAGCAGAGATGCTGATAACAGGTAAGCCACGATAGTTATCGGGTATGACAATATTTCTGACCTTCTTATTGTTATAACCGATGACCGAATAGGCTTCCACGTGCTTACTATCCTTGATTTTCTTGAATTGTACCTGTGGATCGTTTAAAGACATAATGATTCCTTGTTTTAAGAATTATACCATAAGTTTAGTATGGATAGTTCAATCCCGGATTGATAAAATTGTTCATTCGTCTTATAATTCAATATATGCTCAAAGAAAAGAAAGTTACCCAGTCTTCCATTAAAGAATCTGCGGATGCAAGTCGTTACTTGCCTCCCTTTTTCATCTTCTATAACTTGCTTGTTCTTTTTGGACTTTTAAGTGTTTTCTTAGTCCTTCTTCTTGTGGTTATCCTACCTGAAAGAGGAAATGGTAACGCGATGCTTACCGCCGTGATTGCCATACAGCTGATCGGACTAGTTTATTTCATCCCTTGTTATCTTCTTCCTGAGGTTTATTTCCTTGTCAGATATAAGACCTATCGAAGAATCAATATTTCCTTGATGATGGTCTCTACCCTCTTCTACTCCTGCTTCTATCCTCTCTTCTATTTGTTCTTAGCCATGTTTGCTCATTGAAAAAGGCGCCTTAGAAGCGCCTTTTATTGTGAATTAGTTTTTACGACGTTTGCTAGGAAGAGTATCCGTGACTAATGGATAGACCTGGAAAGCGTCATTGATTTCAGGAGCATGAAGTTCCTGCTCGACACCATTGACCAAGAACTTACCATTCTTACCGATGATGTAATTGGAAGTGGTGACGGAGTGAACGGTAACGGTGATGATACCGATCTTGGCTTTATAGACGTCGTAGGACTTGACCTGAGAGATCTTACCAGACTTGTCAAGGAAGATATCAACAGAACCTTCGGAGACTTCTGGGAATTCATCAAATCCACCATTGAAGCGGACCTGCATACAGAAATATGGATGAGAATGCTTTGGCTTAAGGACGATATGATAGGCACCATTATCTTTTAATTCGATAGACTGAACGGTATTTTCGTTGATTTCCTGAACAAGGATGTTCTGGATGAGTTTGGTCTTATCGCTAGCTTCCTCAGCATAAGTTTCATGAATGATATCTTTTGGTCTGACTCTCAACTGAGTGGCAAAATATTTCTGACGAGGTAATTTACCAACTTTCTCTATATATTGGTCATACGTCATGTTGGCAGGAGCTTTGAATCTCAATTCGCCAAAATGCTTGCCACGATAAACTTTAATTTCTCCTTTGTGCATGTCATAGCTTCTCGAAACAGCATTTACGAACTGGGAGTGAGTAGAGGTTTCAGCAAAACTTTCGTTTTCCAACATTAATGTTGCGGCGGTGGTTTCCTGGTCAACGCGCATACCAAAGGCATTAGCTAATGCTTCATTCTTCGAAACGATTAACAGCTCTGGTACATTGGTTAACTCAGAAATCTTCTTCTGAACTAAATCAATAAAATCCTTTTTGTTTTTCATAAATTCATTATAACACAAATAGTTACAATTGTTATAATAAAAATATGTTATCATAAAAATAATTAGGAGCAATGATTATGGGAATATTTGAAGTCAAAATTAATGAACAGTTTACTCTAAAAGGTAACAATTACTTGGAGTATATGCAGATCACCGGTATGAATGAACATAGCAGCCGCTATGAACCATTTTCCAGATTCTTGAATGAACATGGAATTTCTGTTTCCGTTCTTGATCACTTCGGTCAAGGCCTAAATGCACCAAATCCTGATGACCAGGAAAAATGGCCACTTAATGCCTGGGAGATGGTTGTCAAAGCCTTGAATCTCAAAGTCGAAGAATTGAGAAAAGAAGGAAAACCAGTCTATCTTATGGGTCATTCCATGGGTAGTTTTGCCACTCAGAGCTATCTTGAAAGATTCCCAGACACCTTAGATAAAGTCGTCATCATGGGCAGCAATGGTAAGAACAACAAACTCACCATTTCTTTTGGTGCAAAACTTGCTAGTTTATTGACCAACGAGAAGAACTGGGATAAGGAAGATGCCTTCATGGGCAAGATGTCTCTTGGTCCCTATTCCAAAGCGGTCAAGAACAGAAAGACGGATTTGGATTGGTTAAGTTATAACGAAGATAACGTCAAGAAATATATCTCTGATCCATATTGCGGACACTATAATACCCATGGTTTCTTCAAGGAATTCATGAAAGGCATGAATACCCTGTATAAGAAAAAGAATCTTGCTAACATCTCCAAAAAGGAGCATATCCTTCTTGTCGCGGGTGAAGAAGATCCAGTGGGTGCTAATGGTAAAGGTCCTCGCTCCTTGAGAGACATGTATCTAAAGCTTGGTGTTAAGGATGTCTCTTTAATTCTCTATCCTCATATGAGACATGAAATTCTCAATGAAGTGGAAAGAGAAAAAGTCTATCAGGATATTTTAAACTTCCTCAACAAATAAGATTTAGCCCTCATAGAGGGCTATTTCCATCTATGATAGGTTTCTCATTTGAAAAAGGATATAATGAAGCAAAGCAGTTTTAAGACATGAAAGTCAAATCGTTATTCTTAGATATCATCGGTACTTCACAAGTCACCAGAAGAAGAAAACTAGCCATCAAAAATGCCTCTTCCACTCCCGATGGAAAGGATAATATTTCAGATACGGCTAATTTTCTTCATCCTGGTAAGCAACTTGTAAAACTTGTTTCGATTAAGGAAGTCTCTAACAGGAAGAGGCTTACTTTTAAAAGTGTGGATAAACCTCTTCCTTATTTTAAACCGGGTCAGTTTATGACCCTGGAACTGACTCTTTCTGAGACTTGTCTTACTCGTCCTTTCTTGATTTCTTCTAGTCCAGAAGAGACAAAAGGAGATGAGGGAATAATAGAAATTGACCTGATCAGAGATGATGAAGATGAATTCTTGATGCATCTATATCATGAAGCACAGGTTGAAGATATCTTTCAAGCGGAAATTCCTCTAGGTCAGTTTTTCTATGAACCACTAAGAGATTCTAGTCATATTATTGCTATAGCTAATAATCGTGGTATCAGTTCTTATCTAAGCATAGCTAAGGAAATCAAAAACGGTCATCTAGATCTTTCTTTGACCATCCTATATCTAGAAGAAAAGATAGAACCAAGCCTAATTGAGGAAATCAAGAATCACCACTTAGAACAAGTGGATATCATCCCTTGTTCTACGAAGGATTACAAAGATATCCTTAAACCGTTCATTCAGGAAGACTGTAGCTATTTTATCTCTGGTGAAGAAGAATTTGTTTTACCTTTAAAGAAGAAACTGCTTTCTTATCAAATCAAAGAAAGAAGGATTCGACTTCAAATCACTTCCTTAAGAAAAGATATCACCTCTTTAAAAGATTACCCTATTGATCTTATCAACAA
>OMRU01000224.1 GCA_900313465.1 uncultured Clostridia bacterium | reverse complement strand
CCTTTATTGCCAATATGATTGGACTTTATTCAAATATCAAATTCCAGCTCATCACGAATTTCATTGTTGGCTTCATCAGTTTGCTATATGTTCCCTGTGGCATCATCTATGGCGTTTATCAAAAGAATTGGAAGAGTTGGCTTATAGTTATAACTTTGTTCTTAATCTTGATTTGTTCACTTGTTGTAGATATTTGCTGGTTCGCAGTTTTTTCCAATTATTATTTATAGAATATTGGACAATCTTTACCTTGAAAAAAGCCCGGGAGACCGGGCTTTTTAAGTGTTATTTTTAGATCCAAGGAAGATCCATGGATTCTTTATCGCTGCTTGAAGAATCTTCACCACTTGAAGTCTCTTCAGTGGTGGAAGAATCAAGAAAACTATCTTCAATGGAAGAGGAATCTTCCGTTGAAGAATTTTCAAAGGAAGATGTTGAAGAATTGCTTGTGCTAGAGGGTTTCTCTACACAAGAAATAAGCATTCCACAAATCGCTAATAACGGCAGCAATTTTTTGATCTTCATAACTCCATTATAGCAACGTTATTACTACCAAGACAATGATTAAAGCGTAGGAGCCTTTGGCGCATCGCCTCTGAAGATGTTCAAGAAGCCCATATTGAGATAAGCGTTATATCTCAAGGCAGCCTGATTGTAGTTATAGTAGATAGAATTCTTGTCCTCAAGATCCATATAGGAGACTTCTTCCAGCTTCTTATCCAATTCAGCATATCTATCAAGAAGTCTTTTTTCTTTGAGATACTTTCTGTAATAGAGAATCAAGAAGTCATCCATACCTTTGACTTTGGCGATGTCGACAGGAACCTTGTTGAATTCTCTTTCGGCTTCTAAGGTAGTCTCAACCAAGTTCTTTGGTAAATGTCTACCGTCATTCTCCATCGTGTTCTTGGTATTGAGAATCTGTTCAAATCTTTCTCTTTCCTTTGGCGCGATAGAATCAAGAAGGGTAAAGCATTTCTTCTGGGCTCTGTTCATGAACAATTTGATGATCAAAGCAGAGATTAAATAGACGGCAATGATTGAAACAATAACAATAAGATATATCCACCAGTTTTCCATAGATTTGTCCTCACAAACTAATTTTGACAAGACATTATAATATAAAATTGAAAAGAAATGAATTCCGACATACAGTTAAGTAATATAATATTCATATGAAAAATAAATATAACAATAAAGATGTTGCGATTCTTCTGCTTGCCGGTAATGGTACAAGAATTTATCAGGAGATTCAGATCAAGAAACAATTCTTCCCCATCAATCATAGAGAACTCTATCTCTACGCTTTAGATTCTCTTCTTCAGAGCAACCTTTTCCAGAGAATTGTTCTTGTCATCGATAACGAGGATCAGGAAAGAATTGTTTCCAATCTCAAGACCAAGATAGAGATTCCAGATGAGACAGAAATCTCCATTGTCTACGGTGGTAAGGATAGAAATGAGTCTGTCTATCACGGACTTGTCTCCTTAAAGGATATTAAAGGAGAATTTGCTGTCTATATTCATGATGCGGCTCGTCCTTTGATTCAAGAAGAAACCCTTCTTCAGCTTCATGAGGAAATCCAAAAACATGATGCTTTGACTCTTGTTCTTCCGATGCATGACTCAGTCTTGAAAGAAAAGAACGGCAAGATCACCTATGTGGACAGAAAGAATATGTATCGCGTCTTAACCCCGCAGGTCTTTGATTACCACAAGATTCTTTCTATCTATGAAGGTGGATATGATAAGAAGGACACCGATGACTTCAAGAAAGCGGTTGTAAACGGGCTTGATTGTAAGCTTGTCAGAGGTGCGGCAATGAACTTTAAAATTACCGAAATCGATGATTTGCAACTTTTAGAAAGCGTTATCATGTCAAAAGGAGTGTAGTTTTGTTTACAAATAAAAAATTTGCTTATAACATAGATGCTCGATCAGAATCTATATTCAAAGAATATAGGAAGAAATAATTGAAAGGAGAGTTATTCCTGATATGGTCACAGTTAAATTACATGGCGACGAAGCAAAGAAATTAGATTTAGGTTTCGTTGACAGAAAAGCAGCCAGAGTTGTGGAGGAAATTGAAAACCGCACTGGTGAAGGTAACGATTTCTTAGGTTGGTTGGATTATGCCTCCAAGCTTCCAGAATCCGAAATGGATAGAATTGTTGCTGCTGCAAAGAAGATCAGAGAGAATTTTGATTGTTTGGTCGTTTGCGGTATCGGTGGTTCTTACCTCGGTGCAAGAGCTGTCATTGATGCAATCAATGGCTTATTCCCAGAAGATGATTTCGAAATCATTTATCTTGGTAATACCCTCTCTGCTGACTACACCTATCAGGTTATGAAGCATTTAGAGAAGAAGCA
>OMRU01000225.1 GCA_900313465.1 uncultured Clostridia bacterium | reverse complement strand
AACCTTCAGTAGCATAGGTCTTTTCTTTCTTAATCCAATCCTTGATGGCAGGATCGATGGTGACTTTACCATTGGAGTCAACCCAGGAATTCTTGGCGTTGTTGGAGAAGACACGATACATATCATCATAGCCGGAGACCATCTTGATGTCCTTGGCCTTAGCAGCGGCAGCAACAGAGTCGAATTTGCTCCAATCGCTTAACTTGGTTTGGACGAAAGCGGCCTGAGCAGCGGTCTTCTTAGCTTTTTCGCTAGCGGAATCGCTATCGGTTGGATCAGCTGGATAATCAGACCAAATCTTGGCAGCATAGTCGGAACGGAAGGCATAAAGGCCTGGAGTAGCCTGCCAGGAAACACCCTTTAAGACGCCCTTGGAATCAGTGACAACAGTCTTGGTGTAGTCATACATGTTGGCAGTATCTTCAGCTTTTAAGCCGATATCTTTGTAAACATCGAGAGTGTAGTCGGTACCGACATACTTGATAGCATAGTCAGCTTCCATTAAGAAGATATCGATCTTTTCGTCCGCAGCAGCCTTGTCCTGTTTGGCTAAAGCGGCATCGAGTGGAATCTGATAACCATTGTTATCGTTGGCATGGATGATGAAGTTGGCCTTCTTACCGTTCTTTAAAGTGGTAGTATTACCTTCGACACTCTGAACTTCTGGATAGTAAGTGTTGAATCTAGACTGGAATTCGTTGTTCCAGCACCAAATGTTGATAACTTTACCTTCTTCAGCAACAGTAGAACTTTCACCACCGCAGCCGACAAGGGAAGCCATCATGGCAACAGCACCTAATAGAGAAAATAAATTACGTTTCATTTTTTACCTCCGTTAATTTTACTCTATGTTTTTGAAGCGGATAATTTTTTTGGGCTTCTGCCTCAGGTCACCCGTTACAGTCCTAATGAATCGACATCTATCAGGTTGTAATCGCTTTCGTAATCGATTTCGCAAGTATTGTATTTCCATTCCAAAAATTTGTCAACACCTAAATTTTACGAAAACTTTTTTTGTGATGAGGAAATAAGAATAAATAATTCTTATTTAAGGGAAAAAATTGCATAAAAAAATTTTTTTGCTGTTGCATTTTTTTGTCAAATCTTTATACTAATTGCTGATAAGCGAAATCGATTTCGCCTTACCAAAACAAAGAAAATATCAAAAATTGCGGTCGATTGGAGGATTATTTATGAAATATGGGCATTTTGATGATAGAAATAGAGAATATATAATTGAAACCCCTCACACCCCATTACCATGGATCAATTACCTTGGTGTGAACGATTTTCATTCATTGATATCCAATACTTTAGGTGGCTATTCTTTTTTCAAAGATGCCAAGTTAAGAAGAATCACGCGTTATCGCTATAATAATGTCCCGCGCGATATCTCTGGTAGATTCTTCTATATCAAAGATGGCGAGACTATCTTCAATGTCGGTTATCTACCTTGTAAGACTCCTCTTGACTACTATGTCTGTAGACATGGTCTTTCCTATTCCATCTTTCAGGCCAAAAAGAATGATCTGGATGTTACCCTGACCGCTTTCGTCCCTCTAAAGGACAGTTGTGAAATCAACAAAATTGAAATCATCAACAATTCCAAAGAAGAAAAAGATATTTCCTTGTATGGTGTTGTTGAGTTTTGCTTATATAACGCTGTGGATGATGCCAACAACTATCAGAGAAATCTCAACATCGCTGAAGTGGAGATCGATGACACTACCATCTATCACAAGACCGAATATCGTGAAAGAAGAAATCATTATGCCTTCTATCACGTCTCAAGAAAACATGACGGCTTTGATACAGATAGAAACACCTTCTTAGGTTTGGAAAACGGATTTGATTCTCCTGAAGCTGTTCAGAAAGGCACTTCTTATAACTCTGTGGTCTCTGATTGTTATCCTATTGCCTCCCATCAACTCAACCTCCATTTGAAACCAGGTGAAAAACAAACCTTGGTTTTCATGCTTGGCTTTATTGAAAATAAGCAAGAAGAAAAATTTGTTTCTAAAGGTATCATCAACAAGAAGAAAGCTCAAGAACTGATTGCCAAATACGATGATGTCAGCAATGTCGACAAAGCTCTTGCTGAACTTAAGGAATACTGGGATAACCTTCTTGCACACTTCCAGGTCTCTACCGGAGATGAAAAGTTCAACCGTATGGCAAACATCTGGAATCAATATCAGTGCATGGTCACCTATATGATGTCGAGAAGTGCTTCCTACTTTGAGACGGGTACCGGAAGAGGTATGGGATTCAGAGATTCCTGTCAGGACTTGCTCGGCTTTGTCCACATGATTCCGGAAAAGGCCAGAGAAAGAATCATTGATATCGCTTCAATTCAGTTTGAGG
>OMRU01000228.1 GCA_900313465.1 uncultured Clostridia bacterium | reverse complement strand
CTAAGCAGTTAGTATTTAGACCTTTAACTCTATATAAATTTAGGGATAAAGAAAACCTTATTTGAGTTGAGAGGTTATGCTTTTATCGACGTTGAATAGTTGACGGTATATCGTATATATAAATATGGCATCAAGTGGTGCTATAAGTAAAATATAGATTACTGTGCCAGTTAAGATAATGGTACCGCAGCTTACCCCTTCCGTCAAGGAAATGGCTCCATCCTTAGAAAAGCATAATGGACATTGTTAGTTTGCCTACTAGAGCAAATAAAAGAATCTCAAATCCACTCCATAAAGAGTTATAGGTCTTTTGAATCTCCATTGCTTCTTCCCTTTTAAAGACGTTGACCATGATTACCATAACGATGGTAGAAAGAAGAGTAGAAATGCTGAAGAATGGTTTTAATAGGTTTTCTAAAACAATCATATGCTACGATAGAATCAAAACAATTCTATATAACGAAAAATGTCTGGTCAAATCTGACCAGACATAGATGCTTGATTTATGGTGGAGCTGAAGGGGCTCGAACCCTCTACCTCCTGCTTGCAAAGCAGGCGCTCTCCCAGGTGAGCTACAGCCCCATAAGAAACAGCCTTATCATTATAAGATTGTTTCTAAAATAAATCAATAAACTTTTATTTTTCCTTGATTGGGAAGAAATAGGGAAAAACTACAATTTTATCTTGATGAACTTACCCGTGAGATCTTCGTCAGAGGGAATAGAGAAACGAAGGTAATTTTCCGAATATCCTTCATATTCCATGGTCTTTTTGTTTAGACCTTCAATCAGAACGGTGACTTCTTTTCCTTCTAACTGCTTACGGAACTTCTGATCATTTTCTTCACTCAGTTCAATGAGTCGTTTTGTACGGTCCATACGAATTCTCATCGGGACGGGATTTCTTAGCTTTGCTGCCATAGTGAATGGTCTTTCGCTATAAGGGAAGGCATGAATTCGCATAAACCCGATTTCCTTACAGAAATCATAAGTCTCTTTGAATTCTTCTTCGCTTTCCGCTGGGAATCCGGTGATGACATCGCTAGAAAAGGCAGCATCCGGAATCATTTCTTTAATGCTAAGACAGATGTGGCGATAGTCATCAAGATGATATTTGCGGTTCATTCTTTGTAAGACATGTTCACTTCCGGATTGTAACGGTAAATGGAAGTGCGGGCAAAGCTTATCTTGATGAGCAGCAAATAAGGAAATATATTCTTTGGTGATCTGACTTGCTTCAATAGAAGAGATGCGGATACGATATTCAACAGGGGAGAGATCAAGAAGATCTTTTAATAGATCGACAAAGTGATAATTGCTATCCTCAGGATCGACATAACAACCTGTATCAATACCACCGATGATCAATTCTTTGATACCGTGGTCAAGTAGGGCTTTACATTCTTCAATGATTGAATCATGTTTACGGCAACGGGATTTACCTCTGGTAAAAGGCACGACGCAATAAGAGCAGAAATTATCGCATCCATCCTGAACCTTGATATAGCCGCGGACATTCTTTTCTCCTTCATGAGTCGGAGTGTCCTGATAGACAAAATGACGAGAGTCCATATCGACATGGTCGATTTTTTCATCCTTCTTTTCAAAGAAAGTCTCAATGATGTTTTTCTCAGAATTGCCAACCACACCCTTTACACCAGGAATAGAAAGATAATATTCCTTATGAATCTGGGAGGAACAACCCATAATATAAATCGGTTTATCAGGGAAGTTTCGAGAGATGCGTCTTACTCTTTGTAAGTCTTTTCTCTCGGCTTCGTTTGTCACCGCACAGGTGTTGACAAAATAGACGTCAGCCTCTTCACCTTTAGCGGGAGTATAACCATTCTTTTCTAATCTTTCTTTCAGAGCCTGGGATTCATAGGAGTTGACTTTGCAACCGAAAGTATAGATTTTATAGGTCATGGTTCTTCCTCTTCATTTTCTTCTGGTATTTGAGTTCTTCTTCCATGCACTCGTCATAATAAGCTTCCGAAAGAAGATTGAGTTTTAATAAGTCACTGAATAATTTAGTTCTGTCATGATAGAGATAATCATTGGCGATGGTGTTGAGATTTTCAAAGAGATGAAGATTATCCTTGTACTGACATTTCTCATCGAGAATAGGTAATTCTTCAATGAGATTACATTCTTCATCGACGAAGAACAAGATCAAGCAAGGCTAGACCATAAGTTTTAAAAGGATTGACGATGGCATAGTTTTCATCCTTCATGCACTGAGAGTATGGTTCTTCCTTTAATAAGTCAGCGTGCTTGTAATAGATATCATTGATTTCAATGGAATAGGTAGGAATATAGATTCTATGTTCCCTGAAGGTGACAAAAGGAGTCTGTTCAAGTAAGGCGGTCTGAATGACTTCTCTAGATAGTTGTTCTTTTGGAAACTGCTTGAAATCATCGTTTAATTTGCTGCGATTGAATAAGCCTTTGAGGATGACATCCGATTTGATGACATCAAAAATAGAACGATTTTCGTTATAGATGGATGTCTTTACATTAAATAAGGATGCATTGGCATCATAGAACGTCTGTTCAAAAGAATTTGCGATAGATTTTGGATTGGCCCACTTGAGGGCAGTAATTGCATTTTTAGCCATACCTATGTATTATACTAGATTTTGTTCTGCCTTGTAAAAAACAGGATGAAAAAACTCCTGATTTCTCAGGAGTGATTTTTCTAGATGGAGCAAGCGACGGGAATCGGACCCGCATATTAACCTTGGCAAGGTTACGTTCTACCACTGAACTACGCCTGCAGCTATAAGAGAGATGGCGGATCCTACGGGATTCGAACCCGTGGTCTTCTCCGTGACAGGGAGACGTGATAGGCCTCTACACTAAGGATCCAAGTAAGTTTAGGATTTTGCTTTCTCTCTCGAGCGCCTAACTATTATCTCAATAACGGCTGATAAAATCAAGCATTTTTTTAAATTTTTTTTCGAAATTTTTTTGAGGGTATTTTTATCGATAATTCAGGGAATATTTTCTTATATTTATGTAAATATATTTGGTATTTTTAAGTCAATGTTTTAAAATAGGATATCTTTAGGAGGCTACTATGGAAAAACTCATCTTGTCGGAGGATGAAATTGTCCGTGTCTGTGAACGTTTAGGTAATGAGATCGACGCAAAATTGGATGAATCCAATAACGGTGTTCCTGTTTTTGTTGGCGTTATGAATGGCGCTCTTCCTTTCTTCTATGAATTGGTCAAGCACATTCATCACAAGATTCAGTTGGATACCATCAAGGTTTCTAGTTATGATGGCACCGGCTCCACTGGTAAGGTTACTGTTCAGAAACATCCTGACCACAACTTAGAAGGCAGAGATGTTATCTTGGTTGAAGATATCATCGATACTGGTATCACCATGCATTACATGAAGGAATACATCAAGGAGAACTACAAGCCAAAGAATCTCTATACCTGTATTCTTATCAAGCGTAACAACCTCAATCTGAAGTATGATGAACTGGCTGATTTCACCGGCCTTGAAACAGATGAACAGAGATATATCGTCGGCTTTGGTTTCGACTACTATGG
>OMRU01000229.1 GCA_900313465.1 uncultured Clostridia bacterium | reverse complement strand
TATCTGTCTCCGATCATCGACTTCTACAATGACGAAATCCTGGGTTACGCACTTTCGCTCAGCCCTAACATGAAGATGATAGATGATATTGTATTCAAAGCATCCGTTGACAAATAACATGATGTTACATTCGGATCAGGGATGGCAGTATCAGATGGAGTCTTATCAGGAGAATCTGAGGTCACATGGAATCATCCAGTCTATGTCCAGAAAGGGCAACTGCCTGGACAACAGCAAGACCGAGAATTTCTTTTCGAAGCTGAAGAAGGAACTTTTTTACGGACATGAAAAGGAATTCCGCAACTTCGCGGAATTCCAAGAGGCGATTGACGAATATATTGAATGGTATAACAACGAACGCATCGTCGAGAGGCTCGGCGGTGCTCCTGTCTTCAACAGGAGCATTGCCCATACCTCATTGTTGTGCTATAGTTCTATTTAAAGTCCAACATTAAGGGTTCAGTACAATAATGTGAGGGAATAGTCCTGTTTTTTTAAGCCTTGTAAATTAAGACGTTAGAGGAGATGTAGCTAGCAAAGTTCGCATCATTGATGTCGATAGAGGCAGTCAACTTATTGCCGTTATCGCTGATGGTGTAATCATTGCAGAAGTCGATGAGTTCAAACTTGGTGAAGTCATAGAACTTCTTGTGCTTCAGATCAAAGGAAGTAATCTGATATTCGCCAGCAACATTGTTATCAATGTAATTGGTAAGATTGTAGAATCTTGCCATCTTACCACTGGTAGATAAGATATCATCTTCGTTGGTAGTATAGAGCAATTCACCATTGTTAGCGTTAGAAACAAGCTGACCACGGAGAGATAACTTGACTAGACCATCTAAGACAGAGACATCGGTACCAAGCTGTAATGCATAGAACGGATTGAAGGTGTTATCTTCATCAATTTGCTTAGTCTGATGATAGAGTTTTAAGTAGGTCTGACCAAAGCTGACCAAGTCAGCATTATCATCACCATACGTGATAGAAAGTAAGTTAGATAAGTTGAGCAAGAACTTAAACTGCTTCTTGGATTCATCATAGATGGCACCGGCAGTGAAGAGAGAAGAGAAGTCACTCGAGAGATTGACACTCAATCCCTCCGTCATACTAGCAAGAGCGTTATCTTCTTCCTCTTCTTCTGGTTCTTCAGGTTCTGTGGCAGTTTCTTCAACATCGCTGGTGGTCGTGACCTTATCCTTCTTACCAAGAGCATCATAGATGTTGCCCATGATGGTCTTACCAGCAGGACGATCATCCATATCCAAACCTAAGGAGACAAGATAATATAAGATGTTGTTCTTGAATTCTGTCTTTGAGACTTTATAGGCGGTAGAGGAGATGATGCTGGTTTCCTGATCGTTGCCATCTAAGGCAGCATCGGTTCTGGTGTTATCGATATAGACCATATCATTCTTGAAGGCATATTCGGTGACATAGAAGCCGTTATCGGCTAAGGCTTTATCGCCCAAAGCGACAGAGAGATATGTATATAACTCACCATCATAGACATATAGATCAACATTGAGATTCAAATCGAAGCAGAAGGCTTCTAAGTTGATTGGCGTCTGAGATTCACCATTGAACATGGTAAGGTCGACATTGAGATAACCACCGATATGATAGTAGTTGAATTCGGTGGTATCCATGGCCATACCGATCAAATTGGCAAAGCCATCTAAATCGACGAAGGTATTCTTGGTATCCTGGTTATATTCCGTGACACTTGGTAAAGCAGTAGAGTCAAATTCGACTAAGGAGATCGTAGCATAAGCTACCTTGGTACCATCATTCTTAGAAAGATCTATTGTTAAAGAGGTCAAAGTAGGTTCGACAGTATCGCTACCTTCATCATAACGGATGATGATCTGATGACCAACCAATCCGGAATGTCCATTTATCTCGCTAGGCTCTACAGCCAGATGCCATGGGAGGATTTCAAATACATGGCCAGATGGGGATTCAACTACAGTTCGTGGCTTGGATGCCTCGGAGTTGAAGGAACCGGCGAGGCAATAACAAGAGACGACATCAGCAGATCCTTCGTAGGTGAAGACACCCCTTGGTGGTCAAAGTCTTACGTGCTAATCCATGATGCGAACCACCTGATAGAAACGCTCCCCGACTACAGGAGCAACTATCCGGAAGTCACTTACGATGAATTCCTGGGACAGGGATATTTCGTGAGAGCATATTCCTATTATCAGATGGCCCGCAGGTACGGCGGCGTTCCGCTGGTGCTCAAACAGGTTCAGTATTCGTCAGACGGAGAGATAGAAGTCCCTCGCTCTTCCGAAAAAGACACCTGGGACCAGATACTAGCTGATT
>OMRU01000230.1 GCA_900313465.1 uncultured Clostridia bacterium | reverse complement strand
TTAGATCAGGCAACCGCTCAGGTTGTTGCTGAGGAAATGGGCCACAAGGTTATCCTGCGTAAGGAAAACGAGATTGAAGAGCAGCTCCTGCAGCAGCGCGAAGGCGTTAAGGCAGAGGCTACTACCAGAGCTCCTGTGGTTACCATTATGGGTCACGTTGACCATGGTAAGACCTCATTACTTGACTATATCCGTAAGTCAAAGGTAGCTGTAGGCGAAGCCGGTGGTATTACCCAGAGAATCGGTGCTTATCACGTAGAGACCCGTAACAGCGGTATTACCTTCTTAGATACCCCAGGTCACGCGGCCTTTACCGCAATGCGTGCCCGTGGTGCTCAGTGTACTGATATCGTAGTTTTAGTTGTAGCAGCAGATGATGGTGTAATGCCTCAGACCTTAGAAGCTATTCAGCATGCTCAGGCAGCTAAGGTGCCTATGATTGTTGCTATCAACAAATCCGACTTAAAGGAATATACTGATATTGCCAAGGACTTAAAAGAAAGACTCACCAGTGAAGGCTATGAAGTCTATGTCATCTCTGCTAAGGATAATAAGAATCTTAAATCCTTGATGAGAAGACTTTATAGTCAGGTCAAGAAGTCCAAGGAAGAAGAAAAGAAGAATATCTCTTCTTATGACGAGGAAGAAGTCGTCTATTCGGCTAGAGAAATCGATAATGGCAAGAAGCCTAACTACCAGGTCGTCAAGAGAGAAGATGGTTTCTATGAAATTGTTGGTGAACGTGTGGTCAGAACCAAGCGTTTGATCAATCTCAAGACCGATGAAGGTATCGATAGATTATTGGCTTATCTCGACTCCATCGGTATCGATCAGGCAATCAAGGATGCCGGTGCTGTCAATGGTGATACCATCGTCCTTGATGGCTATGAATTTGATTATTACGAATAATTTTATCTGTCATTAGAGCATATATTAAGAAAGGAGACTTTACATGTACTACTACTTACATGGTATGATTACCTTCCACACAGCCGATAGTATCGTTGTTGAGTGTGGGGGAGTAGGTTATGATGTGATGGTTTCTCATCCTGATGAATTTCCCATCGGGGAGACGCTGTTTGTCTTTGTTTCTTATGTGCATAATGAAAATGAACAATATTTTGTCGGCTTTAAGACGCTAGAAGAAAAGAATATGTATCTTTCTTTGACCAGCGTCAAAGGTATCGGCCCAAAGACGGCCTTGACGGCTTTATCTTCTACTAGCGTAGAGAGATTAGCCAATGCGATTGAAAATAGTGACACGGCCTTTTTGATGAGGCTTCCTGGTATCGGTAAGAAATCGGCTGGTCAGCTTATTCTTGACTTAAAAGGCAAGCTGATGATGCTTGATACCACAAGTCGTACCTTAAATGCCGAAATGGATGTTGCGAAAGACGGATTGAAGTCTCTTGGGTTTAAGGAAAGTGAAATCAAAAACGCCTTAGCTCAGATTAATGAGACTAATTTATCCGCTGATGAATATTTAAGACTTGCTTTGCAGATTCTGAATCAATAGTATGAGCGAAGAAAAAGAACTTGGTCTGATTGCCAAAGAATTAAACGAGAAGAGCGACGATATTGATACCTCCTTAAGACCTCAGAAACTCTCCGAATATATCGGACAAGAAGAGATTAAGAAGGCGCTGAATATCTCTATTTTGGCTGCCAAGAAACGAGAAGAGACCATCGATCATATTCTCTTTTTTGGCCCACCAGGTCTTGGTAAAACCACCCTTGCTTCTTGTGTGGCTCATGAAATGGATGCCAATATCAAGTTGACCAACGGTTCCTCTTTAGTCAGAACGGGTGACTTAGCGGCAATTTTATCCTCTCTTAACCCAGGCGATTGCCTATTTATCGATGAAATTCATCGTATGCCGATCACCGTTCAGGAAGTCTTATATGGCGCCATGGAAGATTTCTCCTTATCCATCATTGTCGGTAAGGGAAGCGATGCAAGAACCTTAGTGATTCCTCTTCCCCCGTTTACCCTGATTGGTGCTACCACCGATGCTGGTGGCTTATCTGCTCCGCTTAGAGACAGATTTGGTATCCTTCTTCAGCTTCGTTATTATTCCCCGCAGGAACTACTTTCCATCATCATGAGAACCAGTCAGGCTCTTCATTATCCGATTTCTCTTGATGCTGCCTATCAGGTTGCCTTAAGAGGAAGAGGTACGCCAAGAATTGCCAATCGTCTCTTCCGTCGAGTCAGAGACTATGCTACCTACCAGGGAAAAGATGTCATCGATTTAGATTCTGCTTATGCCGCCATGTCATTTTTAGCCATCGATGATCTCGGACTTGATGAAACGGATAGAAA
>OMRU01000232.1 GCA_900313465.1 uncultured Clostridia bacterium | reverse complement strand
TCTTATCGATATCCTTGATGGTAATCAAGCCTTTGAGGCGGAAATCATCATCGACAATTGGCAATTTTTCTTTTCTGGCCTGAGCAAGAATCTTCTTGGCTTCCGCAAGGGAGGTGCCAACCTTGCCGACCACGAGGTTTTCCTTGGTCATGACATCACCGATCTTTTTGTTGAGATCGTGTTCAAACTTGATATCGCGATTGGTGATGATACCGACAAGTTTCTTATCTTCATCGGTGACCGGAATACCAGAGATGTGATAATCGGACATGATATGAAGAGCGTCGGCAAGCGTCTTATCGGCAGATAAAGTGATCGGGTCAGTGATGACACCATTTTCACTTCTCTTGACCTTGTCCACTTCCTTGGCCTGCTGTTCGATGGACATATTCTTGTGAATGATACCGATACCGCCTTCTCTGGCTAAAGCGATAGCCATCTGGGATTCGGTAACGGTGTCCATGGCAGCAGAAAGAAGAGGAATATTCAGCGTAATGTGTTTGGTCAGACGGGCTTTTAAAGAAACCATGTCTGGCGTAATCTCGGAATAACGGGGTAGTAAGAGAACATCATCGAACGTAAGACCTTCCATGACAATCTTGTTTTTCATTGTTAATATAGCTCCTTGATTTGATACAATGACGGAAAACTACACGACCCTGAAATTAAAATATGTAGTACTATAACACAATTAAAAGAAAAAGGCACTGATTTTCAGCACCTATTTCAACAAAACGGTAAAACACATATCCTGAAGATAGTGGGAAGTGATATCCACAGCGTATTGATAGGTCTCACAGATCTGTTTGACGATGGCAAGTCCTAGACCAGAACCCTTGCGTTCATTATCTGCCCCTGACCTTCCCTGATAGAATCTCTCAAAGACTTTTTCTCTATCCTCATCATGAATCTGACAACCCGTGTTATAGACCTTAAAAAGAGGTCCTTTCTTGGTCTTTTTTAAAGAAATGGTGATGATTCTTTCATTTTCGGTATACTTCATGGCGTTATCGATAAGAAGGTTGACTAAACGGGTCAGGTTCTTGCTATCGGCTTCCTCAAGGAAGATATTTTCTTCAATATCATAGGAATAAGAGATGCCTCTTTCATAAGCAACGGCATCAAAAGAAAGGCATAAATTGAGCAGCAACTGAGAGAAATTGACTCTTTCAAGCGGTCTTTGACTTGTCTCAAGCTTGGATAAGTCAATCATATCAAGAACCGTCTCATTCATGTTGGCACATTGGGAGATGATGTTGTTGACATATTGGGAATTATCCGGATTCTTCTCTCTTAAGATTTCTGCATCCGCTGTGATGATGGCAAGTGGTGTTTTTAATTCATGAGAGGCATTCGCCACAAATTCTTTTTCGTGGCGAATCGTTTCTCTTGTCGGTTTCATGACTCGATTAGAAATCAGATAGACAATCGGAATCAAGATAAGATAACCGACAATTAAAACCATCGCAAGAATCCAAGATGAACTATCTACCGCCTCAATATCACTAGTTCTATCAATGCCAGCATAAATCATCAAATCATCAGGAATGCCAATCGGTTCAGTAGGAAGAATAGCAGAACGGTCAATCGAAAGATGTTCGCTGATATAAGATGGCGTCATGATAGAAAGATAATACCCTTTATAGATTTCATCATAACGAGAGGTAACCTTATCTTTCTTCTCATAGAGATGGATAAAATAATCCATGGTCAAAGAAGCGTTCATGGTAGCAAAGATATCACCATCATCCGTGGAAATGACCACAAAGATCAGTTCGTTCTGATCCGGATTGATGTTCTCACTTGAACCATAACCATAACTGGCGTTGATGGCATTGACCACCACGGCATCTAGTTTTCGATAGGCGTTACTGGATAAAGAACGCCTTTGAAACAAAGGAACAAGGAAGCCAACTAAGACAACAAAAACCATTAGCACCGCCATAACAAGGCCAGTGATGTTTAGTCTTTCTTTGAATATCAGTTGTTTGGCTGTCAGCCTATATCTAGTCATTTTCTCCGTCAGCTAAAAGCTTATAGCCCACATTTCGTATCGACTTCACTCTGATACCAGCATGAATGCCTTCTAATTTCTTACGGATAAAGGAAATATAGACTTCCGCAGAATTGTAATAGGTATCAGATTCCATGCCCCAGACTTTCTATAAGATATAGGATTTTTCCACGATCTTATCGGTGTTGGTCATCAAAATCTCCATAATCTGATATTCCTTTAAGGATAAAGGAATGCTGATTTCTCCCTTGTTGAGGGTGTGATTGAGCTTATCGAGTTT
>OMRU01000234.1 GCA_900313465.1 uncultured Clostridia bacterium | reverse complement strand
ATCATGGTTGCTCTGCCATAATAGGTTTTTACCTTGCTAGCAAAGTAGCTTGCCTTATTCCATCTGGCTGCTGTTCCATAGCGAAGGAGACTACCGTTTTCGATCTTGGTGACTTCTACTTCCTTATTGACAAGTGGCTTGATATTCAAGTTGCTATCGGTATAGCGAACATGGACATAGACCTTCTCATCTTTCTGATAGGTTTCTTTTTCGCTGATCAGGCTGAGTCTTGTTTCTTTATTAGCGGTAGCTAAAGTCGCTCTTCCGATTTCTCGATAATCAGAGTCATAGGCAATGGCAGTAAGTGTGCCAGGCTTATAGGGCATCTTTAAGCGAGAGATATTTTTGTGCTTTTTGTTTTTGAATGTCTTTAACAGCTTATCATCGAGATACAGTTCATAAATTGGAGCGTGAGAATAGACTTCGATTTCTGTTGGCTTACCCTCATATCCTTCAAAGGTGTAAGAGCGAAGGGCGCGGGAGAATTTCCAGGCGGCAGGATGAGCCTTGCCCTGAATATCGTGAGGGGAGACAGCCCCGATAGCAATCGTATCAAGATGGAAACAGACACGAGTGTAATCCATTTCACTAAGCCAATCGCCATTGATGTTGATTCTTCCACCGCCATCGGTAATCCAACCAGAGGGGTCATTGGCAAAGTCATAATCTAAGCCGTTGGCCCAGGAGTTGAAACCCGCTTCGCCAAGATAATCCATACCTGACCAGACAAAGTCGCCGATGATGCGGGGATTCTTCATGTAGAGGGAATAGAATTCACCAGCGTCATTCAAGAAGGTTTCACTTCCTAAGATGAAACGTTCTGGATATTTCTTCAAGTCTTTCTTGTATCGCTTGATACCATAGTTGTAACCGGCAACATCCATATTGGCAAAGGCGCCTTTGGTATGCTTGTCGACAATGCGAAGCTTAGCACCATATTTCATGAAGTTCTGACCGACCATGTTGGCAATGGCGTTATAGATATCCGAAGAACCGGAAGGTTTTTCCTTCTTCTTTTTGCCAGAGGATTGTTCTTCTTCTCTCTTCTTTTTGGCTTCTTCTTTGGCTTTGATGTCATTTTCTGCATTCTTATCAGAATAGACAGTAAATGGCGTATGGGCTAAACCATTGAAGAAGACATTGATACCACAGGTGACAGGACGAGAATCATCAAGGCTATGGAGATATTCGGTCAAGGTCTTGGTAAAGGCGATACCTTTTTCAAAGGAGGTTTCCCCAACTTCATTACCTGTGGAATATAAAACAACACAGGGGTGAGAATAATCTTTGTCGACCATCTGCTTTAGGTCATCTTGATAGTTTTCTAAGGTATGAGAGGCATAGTCGTACATGGTTTTATGCGTGTACCAGCAATCGACATATTCATCCATGACTAAAAAACCAAGTTCATCAGCAGCATCAAGGAAAGATTCGACAATCGGGTTATGGGCGCTTCGAACGGCGTTATAACCGGCATCTTTTAAAATCTGAATCTTTCTTCTTTCAACATCCGGATAGGATTCTGCACCAAGAAGACCATTGTCCGAGTGGATACAACCACCTAGAAGGGGCGTTCTGATACCATTGATCAGGAATCCTTTTTCCTTGTTGAGTTCGATAAGGCGGACACCAAATTTCTTTTCTTCTCTTTCTCCGTTATAAGTCAAAACAAAAGTATATAAGTATGGATCATCCACATTCCAGAGATGACAATCAGGAATTTCAACCACATAGGTTAAATCCTTGCCCTGGTTCTTTTCTTGGTAGACTTCTTTTCCTTCCTTATCTAAGACCGTCAAAGTGACATCCACTTTTGAAGTAAACTTGGCTTCGACTTTCACTAGGCCTGACTTGTAGTCGATGGTGCGCATTTTAAAAGTGCGGGGAAGAAGATGAACCTTAGGATAAGAATAGAGATGAACATCTCTGTAGATACCTGCACCAGAATACCAACGAGAGTTTGGCTGATCGGAGTTGATACAAGAAACTAAAATCGTGTTTTCCCCTTCTTTGAAAAACTTGGTGGCATCAAAGATGAAATCCGTGTAGCCATAATGTCTGAAGTAGGCTTTCTTGTTGTTGATGGTAATTTCAGGGTCGTGATAGACACCTTCAAAACGAAGGTAGATGACTCTGTTTTTCAACTCTTCTTTTGTCAGATTCAGCTTCTTTTCATAAAAATAATCGCCGCCTAGGAAGAAACCGACTTTGTCTCCAGCGGGAGCATCGATACTTCAGATTTTCTTTTTTTCTTCACCTTTCTTCCAAAAGGTCCAATTGTTGTTGATAAGCATACAAAACTCTCCTGTGTAACGGCTTTCATATTATAGTTTATTCTTCTATCACGTACAAAGAAAAGTCCAAAAATGCTTATATTTTGCCTTAATTTGTTACAGGCGTTTCCTATAAAAGAGAAAACCCACCATGAAGGTGGGTCTACTTGCATCAATCTTTGAGAATTTTGTTATAGCCTTTTCCCTTTTTCACGCATTTGGAAACACGGGCAAGTGTGGCGCTTGAGACAGTGGTTTCATTGGTGACTTCGATATAGGTTTTACCCTCGATAAATAATTTGGCACAATGTACTCTGCCTGAAAGTGAATCTAATTCTTTGGCGGTGAGTAAGTCATCAAGGAAATTTTTACAATCTTCAACATTGTCAATCTTGACTAAGGCTGAATAGAGTTCCATAAGCTCTTGCTGTTTCAGGGTCGGCGTTTTGTCCATAACTAGAATCCTCATGATGTTCTAAGGACAAGAAGGTTTTTAATTCCTCACTTCTAGGGTTGGTCAGAATCTCTTTACTTCCCTTTTCGATGATTTTCCCTTTTTTAAGGAAGATCACTTCATCGGCGATGATTCTAGCCAATTCCATCTCATGGGTGACTAAGATGATGGTATGACCTTTCTTCTTTAAGGAAAGGATACTGTTAGCCATCTGACGCTTTAGTCTTGGATCAAGAGCGCTTGTTGGTTCATCAAAGCATAAGACCTTGGGATTTAGCATCAATGCGCGAAGAATGGCAACTCGTTGCGCCTCGCCTCCAGAAAGCTGATGAGGGTAGGAATCTTTCTTATCCTGAAGATGGACTTCAAGAAGCAAATCATTCACTTCTCTCGTCTTTTCTTCTATGGTCTTATTATATTCTAATTTGAACTCTTTTCGTGAGTATTTCTTTGCTTTTAGGTCTCTTTTTATCTTGGCTTTCAAAGGAAGGAGAATGTTTTCCATCACGTTATACTGACAAAAGA
>OMRU01000236.1 GCA_900313465.1 uncultured Clostridia bacterium | reverse complement strand
GAAATCGAATTTTGTCTTACCAGAGATGGTAAAACTATAAGCTAACCAACTCGATATCAGATAGATAGCAGCAATAGCTAAGACATACGAAGAAGCAACCTGAGTCAGGGTGGTTTTTAATAACAATCCATGGTTGATATAAGTCCAGGGGATATCGATTGCGATATAAATCATGGTCGATAAAAAAAGTTCGGTCAAAGCTTGTCTTTTGACCTGGAAATCACAGCGGGAAACATTGAAATATAGAAGAATGCCAATGATAACTAACCCTAGTGCATTTGCAAAGGTATAAAACGTTAATGTGGAATCCATTTTTGCACTCAGTTTATTATATTTTCCAATAATGGACATGTCAAAGAAGAATAAATAATTTCTAAAATTATTTCAAAAAATAAGCCTCTTTTTTATGCTTTTTTCAATGTTTATCACATTTTAGAAAAAAGATAATTGTCATTCACTATTCCCTTATGGACTTATCATGAGAAATGATTACATATCTTTTCAACCTTTTCTTTAAAGGGTGAATTTAATAGTTTTTTAGGTAATTTCTAGTTCTATTTTTTAGCAAATCATTATCATAAATCCAAAGTTCAGATCATCTTAAGATGGCATTTCCAGAAGGGAAATATCCTCATTCCGGGTTCGAGAAAAGAAGAACATATCTTAGCTAATAAGGATATCTTTGACTTTGAACTGACTCAAGAGGATATGGAAAGCATTTCTAAGCTTAACAAAAACAAGAAATTCCTTGGCTTCCCATCTTGGCTTAGCAAACTTCTTTTGCCTCGTTTTAGATTCAACTTTGATAAACAGAAGTAATCCTCGTTGATTATTCAAATTGCTTATTTGCAATTTAAAGTTATTTTCATCAAAAAATCCTCTAGAGGGCATTACCACTAGAGGATTTTCTTGTTAGTTTACTACTTAATCTTAATCTTCACTTTTCTTTCCTTGATCAAGCCTTTTGCTAATAATCTAGCATTATCTTCATAAGGAATACGGTATTCGCTATGGTAATCCTTAGTCTTGGAAAGATTCAAAGACTTCATGATATCAAGAATCAAATCCTTAGCATATCTCATACGACGTTCATTTTTGATGCGATAGAGACATTCATAATCCTTGAATCGAGAATTCTTCGTCTTTTCTACTTTGTATTTGCTACCTTCATATTTTTCTACGGAAGTAGCCATAAACAAACACAGGGTTTTTCCCCTAATGGCAAAGCGAAGGATTGGATTTCTACCATTGTTGATGGCGTCATAATAGAAAGAAACACGAGAGTTGACCTTTTCAAAGGAGAGAACGTAATTCTTTAATTCATTGTAGTAGTCTTTTAACTGGGCACTAGCTTGAGAAAGTTTTGCAAGGAAAGATTTGATATATCTGATCTGGATCAAATCTCCTTTTTCATCTTTAACGATGATGACATCTTCATCCTCATTCTTTTTGACTACTTCTACCTTCTTGGTTTTCTTTTTTGGTTGGATAGCAATTGGACCATCAATCAAAATAGAAGGATCAGCAATACCAAGAGTAGAAGGAGCAGGAGAGATAGAAGAAGTAGAGGTAACAAGAGTGTCATTTTCAACGTAGTCAGATTTATTTTCTTCTTTGTCTTTCTTCATGACAGCCTTTGGCTTAAATGGAAGCTTGAAATTAGGCATAGCCAGAACTGGTAATTTATGATTCTTCTTTAACAAGAACAAGACTAAGACGGCAATCCAGACAAGTATGGCTAATCCAGAGATGATATATAAGGCCATAAATGGAGAATCGACATAATGGCTAGTTAAAGCAAGAATTGGAAGAAAGCCTAGAAAGGAGTATGTCTTTACGCTTTTAGGAGAGGTTTCTTTCTTCTCCTCTTCTTCTTCGTCATTTCTCTTGAAAAGAAGAAGGAATAACATCACTAAGCCACCAACTAAAGTCAAAGAAGAGAGAATCAAGAAGATGGTAACAGTGACATTAGCAGAATGCTTCATCTGGGCAAATTTGTTTTCGGCAGCAGTAAGTGTACCAAATGGGTTTTCACCAAGTTTGGCTTTCTGGTCTTCACTTAAAGAATCATAGACTTCTCTAGCTTCAGCAATTGTCTCTTCACTAAGGGTGTCATATTCTACTTCACCGATACTTTCAATCTTCTCTAACGCCTCATAGACATGTTCAGAATCATCTAAGGCCTTATAGGATTCCTTATGGCCTTTAACCAATTCTTTTTCTTCTTCATCTAAAGAATCATACGCTTCTCTTGCAGCATCAA
>OMRU01000239.1 GCA_900313465.1 uncultured Clostridia bacterium | reverse complement strand
TATCGTCAACACTACCAAAAACTTAGTCATCACCAATCTACCAGAGAAAACCGACTACTATGTCTACGACCGCTTTGACTTCAGCGGTTTAGAAATCACCGCTGCAACTTATGCCGATACAAAATTGATTCATTCCGAAGTCATTTCTGATTACACTTTGACCTTAGATGATGATTCCATCGTTCAGACTGGTGACATCATCCAAGAACCTTATGACGAACTAGTCATCCACGTCAACAAAGAAGGATATGAAGGCAATTCTTTTTCCGTGTTTGTCAGTGATGTCACCGGTTTTTCTGAGTCACTGAAGATCAATTCCTTACCCGTAAAGACCAACTACATCATCGGTGAAACCTTCACCACGGAAGGTTTGGAAGTGCAACACCGCTACACCTACAGAAAAGATAAAAGACAGACCTTCTCTGAAGTCATCGACGATTATTCCTTAAGCATGAGTGTGAATTCTCAAATGATTGATCCTATCGGATATACCTTCACTACTCTTGGTTCCTATACTGTCACCATCTTCTATCAGGGAATTAGAGAAATGCTCTCTATCACCTATCCTGTCTCAGTCCTAGATGAAAGCAGCTATAATTCTTTGATCAACTTAAACAAGTACGTGGATAACACCATCTCCTTTAGCAAAGACACCAAGCAGATGAAGGTCACCTTTACCAATAACAGCGTTCAGCTTGCTGCTAATGATAAGGGTTATTATTCTCCTGATGAAGTCGTCAACGAATTCAACGTCGAGGACTATTCCTTGAGAAACGCCTCCAACTGGAGATATACGCCAAGCAAAGGCGAGGTTCCATTACTCGTTGTTCCCGTCATTACTCCAGGTAGTCAATCTAAAGCCACAACATCAAATTGGAATATGATCAACAAGGCCTTCTTTGGTTCTTCCGCCGATCTGAACTTTGAATCTTTACATTCCTATTACTATCAGTCCTCCTTTGGTCAATTAGACTTCAAGGGTGGTATGACTGGTTATTTTGATCCATCCAGTGTCGATAGCAAATACAGTTCCTTATCCGGATACACGCAAAGCAGCGTTGGTGACCTTCCTCAGCTTGCCTTAGATTGGGCTGTCTCTACCTATGGCATTGACCCCACTAAATATGATTCCAACAAGGATGGTTGTGTCGATGGTATCTGGCTTATCTATCTTAATGATGTCAATCAGTCTAACACCAATGTCTGGTGGGCATACACTTCTACCACAACCAAACTTGGTACACTAACCCAACCTGTTGCCAACTGTTTTGCCTGGTGTTCCATTCAGTTTATCAACGACTCTTGCTTCGATGGTGATGCTAGCCGATACGCCAACCATGAATGTGACGCTCATGTCATGATTCATGAGACTGGTCATATGTTAGGTATTGCCGATTACTATTCTTATAACAACAGCACTTATGACTCTGTCGGTAAGAAAGATATGATGTCCAACAACGTCCACGACCATAATCCTTACACCAAATTGTTCTATGGTTGGCTAACTCCTTATATCGTCTATGGTTCAGCAACCATCACGATTGATTCCTGCCAATCTCAAAACGCTCTCTTTGTTCTTCCTTATGACAACAAAGAATACATCAAGGATGCCAATAACAAGATCTGTTTCAATGTCTATGACGAATATCTGGTTCTGGATTACTTCACACCAAATAACCTCAATGCAGCCAACTATGATTGCTATGGCATCAATCACCTCAAGGGTGAAGGCGGTAGACTCTATCATGTCGATGCCAGAATGGGACGTTATACTTATCCTACGTTCACTCTATCCGATGACTCAGACGCTCTCCTGAATTCTTCATTAAACAATCTCTACGCTGTGATTTCCAATAGTGAAGGCGGAGACAGAGCAGAATCTTCTGCCTTTGGTTTACAACCAGAAGCTGATGCCTGGGATGAACTGCGTTGGATCTCTGCCGATGGTGAACCACTTTCTCAATATAACGTCGCTTCCGCTTCTACTCTCTTCAAAGCGAATTCCACCTTCTCTATTTCTTCCTTCAGCAGTCAGTTCAACAAATCGACAGTCGGCACTTCCACCTACTACATGAACTGCAAAAAGCCATTCTCCACTTCCTTTAAAATCAATTCCATTGCGTAAAGTTGTTTTGTTAAAAAATTAGTGAAAAATAAAAGATAGCTGTCTTCTTGATGTGAAGACAGCTATTTTTCATTTTATTATTTCT
>OMRU01000243.1 GCA_900313465.1 uncultured Clostridia bacterium | reverse complement strand
ACGTTTGGTAAACCGACGATACCTGTAGTTAAACTCATTTTATAAACCTCTGACTAAGCATGCAAAAAGAAATAGCGCTAAATATTATATATAAATATATAAATATTTCAAACATACTTTTCTTTTTTACAAAAATTCTTGTTATTTTTGAAATTTATTAAGGTTGAAATTAACTCTCCTCTACTTCACCAAAAACTCAAAAAGAAAGGTATGTTTGTCTCTTCTTTTAAACAATATCTAATTGCAAAGTAAACAACTGCTGAAAGCCTGATTTCCTGACTTGACATAAAGTGTTTCATATCATTAATATAAAACTATATTAGGAATTATTTATGGGACCCAATTATGTGTTTAATGCAACCGTCTGTCTAACTGGTGTGGTGATATTACTGATCCACTCAGCAAACCTGTTGCTCAAGAAAGACCGTCGAAAAGATGAGAACGTTCTTCTTCTCTTCCTTCTTTTTACCGTGTTTCATTTCGCTTTGTACTTCATCTACACGATGATTAAGTCCTCTTATACCAGCAACAGTTTTATCATCGCCTTCTACACCGCTTTTTATATCATGAACAACTTTGAGGCACTTTTATTCTATCTCTACTTAATCAGTTATACCGATGTTCAACCAAAACTAGGTAATATATTCAATCAGCTAAACGCCACCTTCTTTGTCTTATTTATTCTTTCTGATATTCTCAATGTCTTCTTCCACTTCTATTTCACCGCTGTCGAGGGAGCATATCAAAGAATGCCCACGATGATCATCGCCCAAGGTTATCAGTTCTTTACCTTGGCTAGTTCCTTTATCCTGGTCTTATCAAACGACCACCTTGTTTTCCGTGAGAAATTTCCTTTCTTTTTATATTGCATCTTGCCAACCCTGTCCATTGTCGCTCAAATCTTTATGCCAGGTTATGCGATTGCTTATACGACTTTACTAGCATCTATCGAGATTTTGTTCTTATTCCTCAACGTTGAGAAAAACATTAAAATCAGCGATGATGAAAGACAGATCAAAGATGCAAGAATCAGGATTATGACCAGTCAGATTCAACCGCATTTCATCTATAACACCCTCTCGGCTATCTCGACTTTGATTGATATCAATCCTTCGGAAGCACAAAAAGCGTTAGATGAATTCACCAGTTATCTAAGAATGAACTTCTCTACTTTAACGGAGACAAAACTTGTTCCCTTTGATGATGAATTAAAGCATATCAAGACGTATGTGAACCTAGAGAAACTCCGTTTCAGAAATCGTCTTGAGGTGGAATACGATATCAAGGAGCATAACTTTTCCTTACCGCCTTTAAGTATCCAACCTTTAGTTGAAAATGCTATCAAGCACGGCATTCTAAAAAAGATTGAAGGTGGTAAAGTCATCCTGAAATCTTATCAGGAAGAAGATGCAAATGTAGTAGAAGTCATCGATGATGGTGTTGGTTTTGATCCAGAAAGTGCGGAGTTAAAGACAAACAAACATATCGGTTTAAAGAATGTTGCGAGTCGAATCTCCACCATGATTCATGGAGAAATGAACATCTATAGCAAACCGAATGAAGGAACAAGAATCGTTGTCAAATTTTATAGATAGGAGAACATATGCGCATATTACTGTTAGATGATGAAGAACTGCAATTGATCCGATTGGAAAAAGAAGTTCGTAAGGTGGTATCCGAAGATGATGAAATCTTCTCTTATCAGAATTCCTTAAAAGCCTTGGATGAAATGAAAGGGAAGAATCTCGATATCGCTTTTCTGGATATCGAAATGCCAGGTATGGATGGCATTCATGTGGCCAAAAGATTACAAAAAAGAAATCCTTTGATCAACATCATTTTTGTTACGGCTTATAACCAATACGCTCTGGATGCCCATCAGATGCACGCTTCAGGATATCTTACTAAACCGGTCAATGCTGCTGACATCAAACATGAGCTTGAGGAGTTAAGACATCCTTATGTGTTTAAGGGAAAACATAAGATTCAGGTAAAATGTTTTGGTAATTTTGAAGTGTTCTATCAGGGTGAACCACTTCGCTTCTCTTATTCAAAATCCAAGGAAGTTTTTGCTTATCTTGTCGATCGAGAAGGCAGCAGCGTAAAGATCAATGAGCTTAACGCTGTCTTATGGGAAGAAGATCATCCTTCCTACTTAAGAAATCTGATTGCG
>OMRU01000262.1 GCA_900313465.1 uncultured Clostridia bacterium | reverse complement strand
GTTGCACCAGCCAGCAAGACGATGACCGCGATAACTAGCGAGGTCATATATTCGATTCGACCATAACCAAAGGGGTGCTTGTGGTCAGGGTTCTTGTTGGCTAATTTGGTACCGATGATGGTGATGATGCTAGAGATGGCGTCAGTTAAGTTGTTGACCGCATCTAAGATAATGGCAATCGAACCGACTATGATACCGACAAAGATTTTGAAAGCGACGAGAACGATATTGCCAAGAATTCCAACGATGCTGGTTCTTACAATGATTTGATCACGATTCATAAATTATTCCTTTTTGAATTTTTTCAAAATTTTATATAACAGAGTATATAAGGTTCTGGCTTCTTCTGGTTCAAGTGAGACACAAGAAGAAATCTGATATGGGATTTCTAAGGCTTTTTCCTTCAGTTTTACCCCTTTTGGTGTCAAAGAGATAATCAGATTTCTTTCATCATCTTTCTTACGACTTCTGATGACATAACCTTTTTCTTCCAGTTTCTTGACTAGAGGAGTTAAAGTACCACTATCTAAAAGAAGCGATTCACCAAGTTTCTTGATGTTGGTATCCCCATATTCCCATAAGACAAGCATGGTGATGTATTGGGTATAGGTTAAATCGAGCTGATCTAAGATGGGTTGATATTGTCTGACAATCTCTTTGCTCGCCGCATAAAGTGGGAAACAAATTTGATTTTCCAGCTTTAAGACATCATATTTATCCGCCATAATGAACTCCTAAAAATAAAAGGCTTAGTTGCCTAAGCCATTATAGTATATTACTTTTTTAATTCAGCAACGACATCATCTTCTAATTTTTCAGGAGTGGTGGTAGGAGCATAACGAGAGACGACTTCACCCTTTCTGTTGATTAAGAATTTGGAAAAATTCCATTTGATGTTGGAACCAAAGACACCGCTCTTCTGTTCCTTTAACCACTTGTAGAGTGGATCGGCCTTATCGCCATTGACATCGATCTTCTTGAACTGAGGGAAGGAAGCGTTATATTTCAAAGAGCAGAACTGATGGATTTCCTCATCGCTTCCTGGGGCCTGATGACCAAACTGATTGCATGGGAAATCAAGAATGACAAAGCCTTCATCCTTATGAGTGTCATAAAGCTTCTGTAAGCCTTCATATTGTGGAGTAAAACCACAACCGGTGGCAGTGTTGACAACTAAGATGACCTTGCCTTCGTATTCTCTTAAAGAGACATCATTACCTTTTTGATCTTTGACTGTGAAATCGTAAATTGTAGACATATCCTCTTACCTCCTAAATGTAAGCAATTAAATTGTACGCAATTTAATTATAAATTGCAATACCTAACTTTCATTTTTTATTGATTTTTTTAATGAGATTCAATCCAGTTCTTGATGCGGTTATAACTTCTGTTTGCCAGTGTTCCTGGAATAGGAAGAGGATCTAAGACATTTGCTCCTTTTGCTTTGACTCTGATGGTGGAAACAGAGGCGCCAAGTCCACTTCCTTCATGAGTGGATAAAGGATAGATGGTCTTCTTGGAAAAATCATATTTTTCAAGGAAAGATAAAACTGCCATCGGAGCCATCGACCAATAGATGGGATAACATAAATAGATGGTGTCATATTCATCGATTTGATTAGGAAGATTGATAAGCTCTGGTAAATCATTATGTTCTAAGGCAAATTTTGCCTGGTTACAGCATTCATCATAATCATCAGAGTAGGGATGTTTCATCTCAAGTCTTAGTAGATCACCAGAGGTGATATCCCGGTTCCGACAGATCCCGACGAGGACGCTTCAAAGCCCGTAAAGAGATTTGCAGTCCTGTCTGATGCAGTGGGAATCGAGGATACCAAGGATCCCGCATGCAAGGGCATGGTAGCTGCCGGCAACCCCAGAACGATCGCAATGCTCTGTGAATACGGCAAATACGGCGATGAGCCGATGTATTTCTCAATGGTAATGGACTGTCTCATGACATCCGAGTTCGTTACTCCCGCAAAGATCGCACCCGCCAGAAACGGCAAGAGCAGCGTAGGTTTTATCGGAGTAAGCCCCAAGCAGCATCCTGACAAGTCATTCCTGCCG
>OMRU01000245.1 GCA_900313465.1 uncultured Clostridia bacterium | reverse complement strand
GCTTTTATCTGATGTAGACACTTTCAACTGATTTTCTTTCTCCTTATGAACAGCAGGAGCTAATGAAGCATGATATACACCTATGGGATAAAAACAACGAGACCAAACTCTTGAATATCTTGTATGCCCGCCCACTGCATCATACTACAGAATCACTCACTGTAATCACCTGCGATAAACTTGGAGCAGGCAAACTACCTTTGCATCCGCTGTATCATTTAATTCAGGGCCCATCCAGAAAGCAAGATGGCGATGCTCTCTATGATGCTTTGGCTACAAAAGAGGTCAGTATGGTTGATAATCGTCGTGATGCTGACAAAGAAAAAATCTGCTTCGATGCAAAGGCACATCCTGTCACATGGAAAGATACGGAAAGTTTCTCTTCATTGGAAGAACTCCTTCAGGATCCCTTTGATTATCTCATGAAGTATCCGCTCCAATTCCAGGATATCAGCGATACCAATATTAAGTTATCAACAACCAATGGTTATGTTGCCCATGAAACAATCGAATACCTTTTCACTACCGAAAGAGGGAATGAAAGTTTAACCGACTTTGTGGTAAGTCATTATGAAGAGGCCCTTCATCGTGCTTTCTTAAGAAAGGGTGCACTTCTATTGCTACCAGAACATCATCTTGATAAAGACCGACTCACATATCAGTTAAGAAAATGCGTCAAGAATCTGGCTGACCTTGTTGAAGAGAATGGTCTTACAGTCATTAGATGTGAGCAGAAAGAAAAAGAGAAACTCGACTTTGAGGAGGGAATCTTCATGAAGGGTTATATCGACATGGTACTCAAAGACGAGGCTGGCAACGAAATTGTCTTCGATCTGAAGTGGACTTCAAAGAAAGATAAGTTCCAAAAAATGCTTGAGAAGAATCGTGCCTTACAGTTGGCTATCTATCAAGCCATGTTAAAGAAGCATTCTGGAGAGTCTGCCATTGTTCGTACTGCCTATTATGTGATGCCACAAGGTAAACTGTTTAGCTCGGATATTTTCAAAGGCGCCAACTTCGAGCTGATCACACCTGCCTCTCGGGACGATGTGATGGACCAGTTGCGTAAGGGATATACCGAACGCCGCAGGGAAATCAATGAAGGTGTTATTGAGACTGCCGATAATGAACCTATTGGTAATCTGGAATATGCAGGAACACCAGGTGTTTTCCCCTTGGAATCGGAAGGATCAAGACCTGCTAAGAAAGTAGAGAACAAATACTCAGACTATAAGTGTTTTACCATCTAAACCATATTAATCTATGACAAAGACATTTATTACTGCCGGAGCTGGATCTGGCAAGACATACCGTATTACGACTGACGTGGCTAAAATGGTCAATGATAAAAATATCGGGGTGAAGCCCGACCAGGTCATTATGACCACGTTTACCAAGGCTGCCGCCCAGGAACTCCGCGAGAAGGCCAAGAAGGAATTGGTAAATCTAGGACTTCACGATGAGGCCCAGCAGATGGAGCATGCACTCATAGGCACCGTTCATTCTGTTGCCAACTCGTTTCTCACCAAGTATTGGTATTTGCTTGGCATCACTCCTGATGCAGCAGCGATGGATGAAGATGAAGTAAGCGTATATCGCGACCATTCACTGAAAGGCTTGATAAGCAAAGATGAGCGTGCATTTCTTTTTAAGTATGCTGAGACATACGATGTCACATATAGCGATTCTAAACCAGGCATCAACTATGAGTTCTGGAAGAAGGATCTCTGTCAAGTGCTCGACTACATCAAGTGGTATGACATTTCAGACGACCAACTCACAAAGAGTATTGATACCACTCAGAGCATTATCGACTGTCTGCAACCTCGACCAACTGAATCATTACAAGATGTGCTTACCGATAGTTTTTATCAAGAAGTAGAGGGCTTCTTTGGGTTAAAAAATGGGAATTTAAATGATAACCAAAAAGCAACAAGAGATTTCTATTATTCTCTTAAGGAGTGTAAGAATGTTACTCCAAATTTGGTAGAAGCCTTCAAGGAAAAGAAGAAATTGGAAATAAGCTTTCAGAAAGTAAAATACAAATTGGAGGGTCCAGCGACTCAGAAAGTGACCAATTATCTCGTTGGAACCACTCTTTATACAACTGAAAATTCTGAGAACCACAGGAAGTATGCTGAAATCATCTTCTCTTTGGCCAAACGCTGGC
>OMRU01000246.1:2175-2956 GCA_900313465.1 uncultured Clostridia bacterium | reverse complement strand
CCTTTTGAGAAGCAAAATTTTGATCATGGCAACAGATAATTAGAACTTCGGCCATACGGCCTTCAAAAATGACTTTAGAAGCCTGAAAAAGAAGTCTAGACATAATTCCTCTATTCCAGTAGTCCTTGCTTAAGACATAGCCGATTTCGATAGTGCGCAAATCAGGAAAATCACTTTTCCTTGTTGTTCTTTCTATCAAGGAAAAAGAACCGATGACATGATTTGTCTTCTTTTCGACAATAGCAAAGGTATTAGGATCAACAAGAAAGTGATTGTATAAGACAGCCTGGCTTTCTTCTTTTGAAGTGTGGTGTTTCCAACCGGCGTTTTCACCAACCCCAATAACAGAAGCATACAAAAAGATATCTTCTAAATCCGACTGCTTGAAAGGACGCAGGTACACGTCTTTAGTTTCTATTTCCAGCATAAGAAAATTATAACACGATAAAAGGCCACCTTAGTGGCCTTGTGTTTATCTGAGTTTAATCTGGAAGTTGTAGACATCAAGCATCTGCTTGGCAACTTCAGAATCGGAAGTGTTGGATAAGGAACCAACCATACCGAAGATAACCTTGGAAAGGTTAGCATCATAAGTATAACCCTTAGCACCGTTATCATGAGTGAAAGTCAAGAATAATGGAGTTTCTAAGGTACGAGCATTCTTATCGGTGATGATTCTTTCGTTGAGCTTAGCTTCATCAACACTAGAAGACTTATGTAAGTCATCCTGATCGAGATAGACATCAGCGATGCTATCCTGAACATCCTGCTGCTGCTCTAA
>OMRU01000246.1:0-2165 GCA_900313465.1 uncultured Clostridia bacterium | reverse complement strand
TCACACTGGATAGCATAGAACTTTAAGGTGTTACCATAAGACTTGCTATATTTGCTATTGAAGTTGTTGTACCAAGTTTCAATTCTACCCTGCAAGGAAGAGCAGTCGGAGCTGTTAGTCTTGTAGAACATAACAACGAAGCCTTCTTTATCTTCGCTAGCAGCGAAAGTGCCATCAGCATTGCCGTTACCGACAAGACCGTTGCAGCTTTCATCTTCACCACTTAAATATCTTTCATAGGTGGTGTAGTTGATTCTGTGAGCTTCATAGAAGCTGGAATCATCATTATTTAAGGCGTTGACAATAGACTGGACGACGAATGGAATAGAAACAACTAAACCAACGACAACACCAACAATGAGTAAAACCTGTAACCAAGCGGCCTCTTTAAACCATTCCCATGCAGCTAAAGCATGAGCACGACCGGCTTTGTTTTTCTTTTGTTCAGAAGAACTCATAGGGTTTCCTCCTATCATTGATGCACACGACGTCCCGACTATTCATACGACTATTTTTTACAGAGTGGTGCCCCGAGCCAGAATCGAACTAGCAATTGATCCTTACCAAGGATCCGTTATACCACTTAACTAAGGGGGCAAAAATTACCGCGTGAATTAATATACCTTTTTAGAAACCTATTGTCAATAACAAGGTGAATAAGTTCATTCGATACTTGCCTATTATAGAATATGTCGCTAAGAAAAACCACAATTTTTTCTTCTTTTTTTCTTACTCGGCTTTCAAGGCCTTTTTAAAGAGCGATAAAGAGTCCTTACGAATAAACTTAATCACCAGGGTTTCATACTTTAAGATATTGACCAAACCGATTTTATTCGGATTTTTCTTCACGTCTTTTCTCTTGGCAATCATAACTGTACCATTATCTAAATGAGAAAGATATAAAGATAATTCACAAGCCAAAGTTACCATCTCTTTATCATTAGAATCAAATAAGATGACATGAGCGCCAGGATAATCCTTGACGTGGAAGAAGGTGTCCTCCTTCTTGGCCACATTAAAAGTCAGTTCCTCATTCTGCAATCCATTCATACCAAAACCGATCTTGCCCTGTGGAAGAACAATATAATGAGGATCATAACGATGCTTCTTAGAAACTTTATAGACGGTATTTCTTCCCTGCTTTTCTTTAATATATCCTTCTTCTAATAATTCCGACTTCAGTTCCATGATGTCGCGAGGTGTACCATCATTTGCTTCCATCAGTTTCTTTTCCAGATAGGAAATCTCATCCTTGGTCTTGATGATCAAGTCAGCCAAAATACCTTGAGCCGCCTTGGCTTTCTGATATTTCTTGAAGTAGGCGTTAGCATTCTGTGGAGCAGTCTTTTTGGGATCAAGAGGAATCTTATAGCCATCTCTATCTAATAAAGTATCGCCTAGTTTGATCTCGCCCTGATAAAGATAAATGATCTGACCATATTCCATATACTGCATCTTTTCTTTTGCCGTCTTTAAATCTTCCTCTAAGTTGGCAAGTTTCTTAGAAGCTACTTTCAAAGATTTTTCAATCAGTTTGATCAGTTCTTTGACTTTTTCAAATTTGGCAATGGATTTCTGGTCTTCGACAAAGTTTGAATATAGTTTACAGGCCTCGATTTTCTTTGCTTCCGGGTCGTTAAACGAAAAGGAAAGAATATCCTTTTTGATGACAAACAATTCTTTGCTTTCTCTCATCGCCATCAAGGTCTCATGTAAGTCATGGCCTTCTTCTAAGACATAACGTTTCAGTCTTCTTAAGGTAGCGTTAGGAAGATAAGGTCTAGCTTCTTCAGGATCGTTTAAGTCTGTAGGTAAAAGACCTCTTTCTTCCGGATATTGATAAAGCGCATTTCTGGTAACAAAAATACCTTTTTCAATATCGGTATGTTCATGATAGACCGAGACAATCTTGCCATAAGGATAGGCGATGATATAGACATTTGGTCGATTGGGAAAGAGTTCTAAAATGAGATCGTAACCGGAGTTGACTTCCGTGATATCGTTATGATTGGCTTCAAGAGAAATCGTCAGAATACGTTCCCCAGGATGCTTTTTGACTCCCGTGACTTTTGTCATGGTCAACTTCTTTAGGGAATTGAAGAAGATGGTGTTATTCTGAATCTTAGCATAGCGATCAAAAGAATAGGTGACAAAAGGATTGGTAG
>OMRU01000253.1 GCA_900313465.1 uncultured Clostridia bacterium | reverse complement strand
TCAACATGATCGGTGAACACATCGATTACAATGGTGGGCACGTCTTCCCCTGCGCTCTGACGGTTGGCAATTATGCCATTGCTCGCAAAAGAAATGATCGAAAGTTGAGATTCTATTCCCACAATTATCGCAAGGGTGGAATTATGGAATCCTCACTTGATGATTTGGTTTATAAGAAAAAAGATGGATGGATCAATTACCCTAAGGGTGTCATCTGGGCGTTTAAGCAACACGGCATGGAGCTCACTTGTGGTCTTGATGTCTTTGTCTGGGGTAATATCCCTGGTTCTGGTCTTTCTTCTTCCGCAGCAATGGAAGTGGTGATCGGAACCATGATCAAGGATTTCTTCGGCTTTGATGTCTCTCCCATCCAGATTGCTCTTCTCGGTCAGGAAGCGGAGAACAAATTCAACGGTATGAACTGCGGTATCATGGATCAGTTTGCTTCGGCTATGGGTAAACGCAATCAGGCTATGCTTCTTGATTGTGCAACGTTGAAATATGATTATGTTCCTTTGGTGTTGCAAAACTGCAAGATCATTGTGACCAATTCCAATAAGCCACACTCTTTGGTCTCTTCTCACTACAACGATAGAAGAAGAGAATGCGAGATGGCTTTAAAAGATTTGCAGACAGTTTGTGATATCAGGAATCTTTGTGAACTTACTCCAGAACAGTTTGAACAATACAAACATGTCATCAAGGATGATATCTGCCGCCTTAGAGCCAAGCATGCCATTTATGAAGAACAGAGAACGGTTGATGCGGTCAAGGCGTTAAAACTCAATGATATCGATACCTTTGGTCGCTTGTTAAATGAATCTGGTGATTCTTTGCGCTATGACTATGACGCTACCTGTTTTGAAATCGACGCTTTAGTCGATGCTGCCAGAAGTCAAAAGGGTGTCTATGGCTCTCGTGAGACTGGTGGAGGATGGGGTGGAAATACCGTCTCCATTGTCCAGGAGCAGTTTGTCGAAGCCTTTAAGGAAAATGTGGGCAAGGAATATCATTCCAAGACCGGCCTTACAGCTAGTTTTGCTACCCTTGATGTTGGTGAAGGCGGAAGGAGAATCATTTAATGGATGTCAATGTAGCGATTAAGAAAATCGTCACTTATGCGTTAGAGAAAAAGTTGATTCTTCCAGAAGAAGAAGTCTATTCGACGAATTTGTTGTTGGATGTTTTAAACCTTGATGAATATAACCAACCTGAAGAAAGTTTTAAGGATGTTGATTTAGAATCGACCCTGAAGGAACTTCTTGATTATGCGGTAGAAGAACATCTTATCGAGGATTCTGTTGTCTATCGTGATCTATTTGATACAAGAATCATGAACTGCTTTACTCCTCGTCCTTCTTCTGTCATTGCGGAATTTCAAAAGCACTACAAGAATAGTCCAGAAGAAGCCACTTCCTGGTATTATCAATTTTCCAAGGATACGGATTATGTCCGCTCTTATCGAATCAAGAAGGATTTGCGTTGGAAAGTAGCAACCGAATATGGCGATATGGATATCACCATCAATCTTTCCAAGCCTGAAAAAGATCCTAAGGCAATTGCGGCAGCCAAGACTATGAAGCAATCTTCCTATCCTAAGTGTCAACTTTGTAAGGAGAATGAAGGCTATCGCGGAAGAGTCAATCATCCCGCTAGAGAAACCATTCGTATTATTCCTTTAAATTTAGCTGGCGACGATTTCTTCATGCAGTATTCTCCTTATTCCTATTTCAATGAGCACTGCATCGTCTTCAATAGCAAACATGTTCCTATGGTCATCAATGAAAGTGCCTTGAAGCACCTTCTTGCCTTTGTCGAGATGTTCCCTCATTATCTTTTAGGTTCCAATGCTGACCTCCCGATTGTTGGTGGAAGCATTCTTACTCATGATCATTATCAGGGTGGTAATTATCTTTTCCCTATGCTCAAAGCAGAGAAAGTCTTTGATTTATCCTTCAAAGGCTTTGAGGATGTCAAAGCCAGTTATCTTAAGTGGCCATTAAGTGTCATTCGTATTCAATCCAAGGACAAGAAAAGACTGTTAGCCTTAGCGGTTTATATTCTTGATCAATGGAGAGGATATAGCGATGAAGAAAGTTTCATCTTTGCTGAA
>OMRU01000247.1 GCA_900313465.1 uncultured Clostridia bacterium | reverse complement strand
TTTACATTGATGGTCAATGTCGTGGTGAGATTCTGATAAGAAATGGTGATAGTTTTATCCTCAGCAGTTAAAGCACCAGTCTTATCAATGGTGTAATCAGAAACAGCAACTTTCTTGCCATTAGAATAATTGGCAACAATCTCCATCCCGGTTGGATCAAAGGTTTCACCAACATAATACGACATCTTGTTTGGATTTTTCTCTACGGAGATGGAATCAAGAGTCACGACCTCTTCCTCAGTGGCATATTTAGACACATGGAAGTTAAGACAATCGAAGTTAGGATGCGCAGAAATCATGGAGATAGTAAGAGTGTGTTCACCCTTACTGATTTCTTGATTTGCAATCGTAGCATCCATCCAGTTATACCAATCTCCATTATAGCGGTGACCAAATGAAGGGTTATCCGTGGTTAAGACAGTATCATCTAATTTCACTTCAACCGTGGCGTTGAAATCAATCTCATCATAATTGCTTGCTCTAAGGATGATATCCGTCTTGATATCCTCCACCGCATAGAATTCTAAAGACATCACACTTCCATTATCATATCGTTCAATGGATTTACCATTATGGGCATCCGCTGCAGAAACGGTATAACCAGAAGCCTGGACCATCGAAGCCATATCTTCACGAGCGACAAACTTAGAAGTATCAAAGTCTTCCGCTTCGAAGTAATGATCACCTAAAGAAGTAAGTTTCAACTGATAAGCTTTACCCACAGTGATTTTCACTGTTGCAGTAAATCCCTGATAAGAAATCGTGACTTCCTCATCACTGATTGTTAACGGCTCGGTCTTATCAATGGTATAGTCAGTGATCACTTCAGTATGATGATCAGAATAAGTGGCAGTGATTTCCATGCCCGTTGGATCAAAGGTTTCACCTACAGTATAAGTTGTCTTAGTTGGAGCAGCGGTGATCTCAATACCAGTGAGAACCTTCTCTTTTTCCTGGTCGCCATACTTGATGGCTTCAAAGTCAAAACAATCTAAATTTGGTCTATGGTCGATGGAAGTAATTTTGAAGGTATGAGCACCCTTAGCAAGAGAAATCGTACCAAATTCAACATTCTTCCACTCCCAATAGGAAGTGCCGCCAGCATAAGTAAACTGAACGTCACTAGGAACCATAGAAACATCATCCATGAAGAAAGTCATGGAATCTTTTAAGGCATAATTGGTGTCAGTATCAGACATGATGGCTGAGACAAACAAGTCTGTGGCTTCTTCACAATAGATACTGATTTCAAAAACAGAACCAGGATTATAACCACAGATGTTTGCACCATTAGAAGCACCAGCACCGTTTTCCACAAAGGTTCTACCTGCAGCGATAAAGTCTTCTCTTAAGAAGGCCTTGGAAGTATCTAGATTCTCAGCTTCCATTCTATAAGAGCCAAGAGCGTTGATCTTTACATCATATTTGACTTCCACAGTGATGGATAAAGTCGCTGTCAGACCGCCAAAGTTAATGGTGACAAGAGTATCTTCTAAGGTTAACGGTTCAGTCTTATCATAGGTATAATTGTTGACCACCTCAGTGGAGTCATCTTCATAAGTAGCTGTAACTACCATACCAGTTGGATCAAAAGTTTCACCGACATAATAGGAAGTCTTAGTCGGTTGAGTGGTGATTTCAATCTTGGTAAGTTGCGCTTCAGAGACGACAATGGCAAGAATGACACTCTTATCCTGATAGGTGATGGTGATAGAGGTATCTTCTAAAGTCAAAGCCTTATCTTTCTTATCGATAACATAGTCTGTGATGACTTCCTTTGTGCCATTGTTCATGACGGCCGAAACAACCATGCCCGTCGCATCAAACTTTTCACCGACAAGATAATTGAGTTTTGTTGGGTTAGTGGTAACTTCAATCTTTTCTAAGGCTAAGTCGACCACCGTGATAGGAACAAAAGACGTCTTGGTCACACCACTGAAGGTATAAGAGATGGTGACCATCTTATCCTGAAGAGTCAATCCTTCATGTTTATCATAAGTATAATCGGTAATGATTTTCTTGGATTTATCATTATAGACGGCTGTCACCTTCATGCCGATCTTTGTGGTCTTACCCTTATATAAAATGGTAACCTCAGTATCATCAACGGTGAGTTCACCGGTCTTATCATAGGTGTAATTCTCTACCTTCTCGGTTGAATTATCATCATAGGTAGCCGTGACTTCCATGCCAGTTGGATCAAATTTCTCATCGATTTCATATTCGGTCTTATTCGGCATTTTGGTCACTTCAATCTTGCTGACCTTTTTCTCTTCACTCGCTTTGATTGATGAGTCAGGTGTACTAGTGGAAGTGGGAATAACACTAGAATTCTTTTCTTCTCCACAGCCAGTAAGCAACATAGCCAATCCCAGCAAAGGAACAATCTTACGTCTGATGTGTTTCATTTTTTTGATTTCCTCCTTGTAGAGTCTTCCTTAACCTTGTCGACAAATGATTAAAGAAGATCTTATAAAACACCATGTTGATTTTATTTGCCTTTATTTTTGTATATGAAAGGGGTTTCGTATTTTTCAAATTTCGTTCGTAAACTTATGATTTGTTTTAACACTAATGATTGTTTGTCACGAATAATGAAAGTAACAGAAGATGATTAAAACCACACAAAAATCGTTCCGATCTTAACAAAGTTATCTATAACGCAATTCATGATTTATCCAAATCTCTAATCAACAACAATAAAATTAATTAACCTAACAGGTTATTTTTATTGCTAATTCTTGAATTGAAAATTATACTGAATATAGACTTCTACCGTCTTACTTTTACATTGTGCTTCCAAAGATATCGAAAAATGCTGTACCGATATCTATTTTGCCACCGGAAAACTAGAATCAATCCTTGTAAAAGCTTTAAATAAAAGGTTGCTTCAATTAAAA
>OMRU01000249.1 GCA_900313465.1 uncultured Clostridia bacterium | reverse complement strand
CCAACTAAACCGACAACAGAAAAACCAGCAGTCAGCGAAATCAACAACGGCGTGTGTCTTTTTTTCATTTTGATTTCCCCTTTGAAAGTAGGAAGACAAAGGTCTTTCCTTGCTAGTAATCTAATTGTTTCTGTCTCAAAGGTTTTCCGATATGTCAAAATTTGTTTCTCCGCAGGCAAAATTTGTAAGCGGTTTATTATCGCTTTTTACTTGCTTAAAACGATAATATTCATGCCAAAGACATAACTTAGCTTCTAAATAGAGCATTTCAATAGACAAGAAATAATTTCTTTTACAATTGAAAAATAATTTAAAAAAATTTATATTAATTTTAGACAGCAAAAAGGAAAAGCATGAAACATACAAAAACACATTTATTTTTACCGAACCGTTCCATCAAGAGATTTAAGCTGAACAAAGAACAAGTGCATGAGGTTCGTCATCACTTTTCAAAAGTCGCGTTATCTATCGACGCTCTTTTTTCCGTGTTCATCATCTTGATCATGATTTTCTATTTCATCAGACCATTATGCTTTTGTGGCGATTACTGGAATGGCATTGCTCCAAGTGGTCCTTCTTTTGTTGGTAAACTCGTCATGCTTTCTAGCTCGATATTGCTTCAGATCTATATGCAATTTGTCCAGTGGGGAAAGATAGAAAATCATCTTCTTACTCGTATCATGTTGATTTTCTATCCTTTAGCGATAGCCACTGGTCTACATTTATTCATAGTTAGTGATGCCATGCTTGGTACCCTTGGTGTAACCGAGACGATATCCGCAGGTATTCTCTGGATAGCCGTCATCTGCTTTTGTCCATTATCCTATTTTGTCGATCAGATCATCATCACCTCTCTTGTCGGTCTAAGTGTCATTATCACACCATGTATCGTTACTAACTTCTATCCAATATTAGAGATTCATCAATATATTCTGATTGCCATTGTCTATATGGTTGCTTCCTTCATCTTCCATAACATCTTCTTCTATGTCGAATGTCAGCAATACTATATCGAGCATGAAAACGAAAGATTGCTCGATATGTCTAATCATGATCCTCTCACATTTTGTCTTAACCGCAACGGATTACAAAGTTTGCTGAAATTCAAGGAAGGTCAGAAGGTGATCCAGCCGATTGTCGTCATCGTCCTTGATATTGATAACTTCAAACAATATAACGACAATTATTCCCATCTTGAAGGTGATAAGGTTCTTCGTCATGTCACCCAGACTATCCGAGATACCCAAAAAGGCAAATACCAGCTCATCCGCTGGGGTGGTGATGAATTTGTCATCATCAAGAACGTCAAAAACAGACAAGAAGCCGCGCAGACTTGTGAAGAGATTCGCAAGTGTATCGAAAATACTTCCTTCTCCAAAAAGATGAAGATCACCATCTCAGTTGGTGGGTCTTTCCGTGAAGAGGGTGAATTAATCGACTTTAATAAATTCTTCCAACAGGCTGACTCTTCCTTATATAACGCCAAGAATCACGGCAAGAACAAGTCTTGTCTTGATGGCGAGATGATCAAGCCTACAAACAACAAGAAAAACACAAAACTGAAAAATGCCTAGGGTCACACTTAGGCATTTTCGCTATCAAGAAATCTAATACTACTTTATATAGTAAGAAAAACTGAAGACCTGATTTTTCAATAAGACAAAGATCAGATTCAGAATCCAGTAGACAACTCCACCGGCAATAAAGGAGACAAGATCAAGTATCAATGCCACCATATTGTTGTTGGAGACATCATAAATCACCGCATAAATCAAATGCAGAATTGGCAAGAAGAGAGCAAATAAGATATGCACAATTCTTGGTAAACCATCTAAAGCTTGACAATATTCCATTTTCATATCCTCCTTAGAAATATCGGTTATTCTTCTTTTTTCGGACGACCATTTTCATCATAATTTTCTTCATTTCCTTTTTTCTCAGGATGGATCAAGAGAGCATTTCTAGTTGCTTCATACGCCTTTTCAAAAAAGGAATTTCTGTTTTCCTTGCTGATGACATTCTTTTTGATCGCCTCAGGCAATTTATCAAAAAACTTCTTTTTAGCATCCTCGGATGCTTTTTTCACCTCTTCTCTTAATTTCTCGTAACGCTCGACAACTCCGCTTTCCTTGGCCAATTTACCAACCTTAGCAAATAAG
>OMRU01000254.1 GCA_900313465.1 uncultured Clostridia bacterium | reverse complement strand
CTGCTCCGTATGGAGAAAATAAAGCCGTCTATCGTCTTGAAGAACTCTACTCCCAGAATCCAAAACTAGTCGATAGCAATGGTTTGCTTATCAAAGAGAAAGCCTTAAATGATACGGATATGTTAAAGAAGGTTATCTCTACCATTTTGAAGAATATCTCGGCTGTTTCTTCCTTGACAAACTTATCAAGCCTTGATATCGACTTTGAAGCCTTGAACAATGCTACAATCAGTTTCACTGATGGTGTTAATACGAATCAGTTCTATCGTTCTGATATGGCTAGTGAATTTGTCGCCGGCTTACAGAATCAGTTGATCCATAACAACTATCTTACTTACTTCTTCTCTGGTTTAAGCGGTATGACACCGATTTTTGATAAACTTGGTGCTGAATCTTCCTTAGTGGAAGGTGGCAGTGTCAGTGTTTCTTCTCTTGAAAAGATGAGTTACTTCTTATCTGAACCATATTATGCAAGTAGTGGTAACTCTTATATCGGTTTGAAGGAATATCAATTATTATCCTACGTCAGAGTCAAGGTTGTCGCGACTGGTGAAATCAAGTTCATTCCTGATGTCATTGCTGACTTTAATGACACGACTCTTGCCTCTCATTCCTTTGCTAGCTTATTAAGAGATGTTGCTAGTACACTTGAGTAAAGTAAAACTCCGCTTTTGAACAAAGCGGAGTTTTTCAATATTGAGTTGAGTTTACTTCTTTAGAAGTGGGCTTTTTAACATGTAGCCAAGACCGACGGTGTTTTCACCACAATGGCAGCAGATGATACCGCTGGCTTCCACAGGAAGAAGGATAGAATCACCAACCAGGTTACGTAATTCTTCTTCTACTTTCTTGACGGCATAATCACCGGTGACATGAGGAATCATGATTGGATAGGAAAAGTCGATGTTATCCTTATCGAATTCTGCCTTGAATTCCGAAACCATCTTCTGGATACCCTTGATGAGGTCTTTGCCACGGACGAGAGAGTGAACACCCATCTTACCATTTTCCAATCTGACGATTGGATGAATGGAGAACTTGTTACCAAGGAGGTAAGTCATACCACCACAACGGCCACCCTTATATAAGAAGTCCATGGTCTGAATGACAAAGGACATCGAGACGTTTTTGGCTCTTTCTTCATGGTTGGCAATGATTTGTTCTACGCTCAGATTGCGCTTGAAGTCTTCACAGATACCAATGGCGGCTAAGGCGACACCAGAGGATAAGGAGAAGGAATCAAGGACGGTGACCTTATCTTCCACACCAAGATCCTGGATTGCTAATCTGGCGTTGTTGTAGATAGAAGAAATCTGGGAAGAGATTGGCATGTAGAAGAGATGATCGCATTTTGGAAGTTCTTCATTGATCATGGCTTCGACTTCTGGAATGTTTAACGCGCTGGTCTTTGGGAAAATTTTGGTTTCTTTATATTTATCGATGATTTCACTGGCCGTGATTTCTTTTCTGTCGAGATATTGACGCTGATTGAAATTGACGACAAGTGGGGTGACACCGATATTATATTTTTCATAGAGTTCGGCTGGTAAGTCACAGGAAGAGTCGACGACTAATTTGTAATTTGGCATGGGTAAATCCCCCTTATATATGCTAATATATTTTATTGAAAAGGAACCTATAAGTCAAAATATTATGCCAAAATTATTTGCCACTCTTAACTATGAAGAAAAGAAAAGTAAGTTTCTTGCTTTTGCGTACGTGCTAGATGGTGAAAAAGACAACATCGAGGTTCTTTCTTCTTTGAAGAAGGAACATGAAGAGGCTAGACACCTTCTTCATGTCTGTCGCTACAAGAATAAATTTGATGCTCTTGTCCTTGAGGCAAGCGATGATCGAGAACCCATTTCTTCTATGAAGAAGGCATCTCGTTTTTTTGAACGCGACAAGATTTCTGATTTTGGTATCTATATTGTGAGATATTATGGTGGAAAGGAATTAGGAGCAAGTCATCTTGACCACGTCTACTTCACCATGGCGATGAAACTTTTCGAACAATATAAGCAAAAGACACCTAGATAAACTATAATAGATAAGTTGATATATATTTGAGGTAAACAAAATGGCTGAAAACAATTCCAAAACCGATACGAGCAAGGCTCCAAAGCTTCCCAAGACTTCTCCAGCCCCGGGTGCTAGAATCGCCCATGCTGTCGCTGTCATCTCCGGTAAGGGTGGCGTTGGTAAATCCTTCACTTCTTCCTATCTGGCTGTCGCCTTGGCAAGAAAGGGTTACAAGGTTGGTATTCTTGATGCGGATATCACCGGCCCCTCTATTCCTTTTGCCTTCCATGTCTGTGGTCCAACCTATGGCGAAAACGGCTTGATCAATCCTGTCTTATCTAAAACTGGTATCCAGATCATGTCCTCTAACCTGCTTTTGGATAATCCCGAAGATCCAATTGTCTGGAGAGGTGCGATGATCTCTACTTTGATTGAACAGTTC
>OMRU01000251.1 GCA_900313465.1 uncultured Clostridia bacterium | reverse complement strand
TTAATGTGGACTATGATGAAATTGAAGGAAAATGGGTCATTCCCTATACAGAAAAAGACTTAGTCATCCACCGCATTGCAGTCAAGAAGGAATACCATCATCAGAAAGTGGGTGATGCCTTGATGAAGTTTGCTTATCAGTATGCTAAAGATCATCACATTCCTTCTATCAAGATCGACACTCATAGAAAGAACATTCCGATGCAGAAACTCTGCATGAACAACGGTTATCATCTCAGTGGTGTTATCTATATCAAGAGAGTTGAACCCGATCCATCCAGATTAATTTTTGAAAAAAGTATTACGGATTAGTTTAGATTTACTTTTGTAAAAATCGTGATATGATTATCTCCGTGTTTTTTCACTGTTATGCTTAAATCCATTCTCATTGCCGGAATCACCTGCGTCTTACTGATCGCTTCGATTATCTTCTTTCCGAAGATCAAAGCCGGAAAGATGCAAATCAGCACATACATTGTCGTCTCCTTAACTGGAGCGATTTTTATGTTGCTTCTTGGCGTGGTGAACTTTGAAGATATCTTTAAGGCGATGACTAGTGAGGACAGTGTCAATCCCATCAAGATATTGATTCTCTTTTTCTAATCCCAGTATTCCTTGTTTTTCTTTCTCTATCTTTTTGCTTCTGTGTTGACCGTCTTTACATCTAATGACATTGTCATTTTAACTTTCATTCCTTTTATCTGTTATTTCTGTAAGAATGCCAACATCAATCCGATTCCTTATCTTGTCGCCTGTTTTGTCGGTGCGAATACCTGGAGCATGATGCTGATCATCGGTAATCCGACAAACATCTATCTTGCCACCAGTTATCATATCGATTTCATCTCTTATCTTGAGGTGATGGCTTTACCAACCCTGATGGCTGGTGTGGTTGAAATTGTGCTATTGCTTTTAATCTTCCATCGTCCATTAAAGAAGAGCATGGATGTCAATGAGGAAGAATATCATATCCAGTCAAAATTTGATTTGATTGTAGGGGTATCTCATTTAGTCATCTGTCTCATCTTCTTGGTAATCTCTTCTTATATTCATCTTGAGATGTATCTGATATCTCTTATCTGTGCTTTATCTTTGATTGCCTTTAATCTTGTCAGTTCTTTGGTTCAGAGACAAAAACCACATGATTTACTCATGACCATCAGACGTCTACCTTATGAACTGATCTTCTTTGTCTTATCCATGTTTGTCATCGTGGAAGGACTACGTATCTCTGGCGTCACTGAGGAATTCTATTATTTTTTAGGTACAGGACTAGAAGTCTACAAATATGGTTATTCTTCCTTCTTGGTATGTAATTTAATCAACAACATTCCGATGAGCGTGTTTTATGCAAATATTCCAAACATGACTTTAGGTGCTCTTTATGCGAGCATCATCGGATCAAATCTCGGTGCTTTTTTGACTCCGATTGGTGCCCTTGCGGGAATCATGTTTACAAACCTTCTATCCAAGCAGAACATCCGTTATTCCTTCTTGGATTTCATCAAATATGGTGTTTTAGTTTCTCTTCCTACCATCACCGCCTCTTTATTTGTGCTATCTTTGCTTGTCAGCTAGTTTCTATCATAGAAAATAGACGCTTGAAATGGTATACTTCCTTTAGACTGCTTTCACCAACGTTTCAAATAAAGGAAAATGATTATGACCATAGCTGAACAATTAAAGAAAAGTAGAGCGGAAAAAGGTTTATCTCAGGAAGCAGTGGCCAATGAGGTTGGCCTTGCTCGTCGTTCTTTAGCTTATTATGAGTCTGGTGAAAGAATTCCTAATGCGGAAATCTTGATGAAACTTTGTGAATTCTATTCTTTAGATATCAATTCCTTGATTTCTTCAGGAATTGAAAAAAAGACTGATGATAATAATAAAGATCCAATTGATACTTATAAGATGATCAGCAAGATTGATGAATACCTCAGTTTTGAGAAAGCCAAGAAGCAGGCGGTTTCTAAGACGGTATTCTATGTAGCCTTAGTCACGAGTATTCTCATCGTCGCCTTTACTTTGTTCATGGTCATTTTGAAATTCACCTTGATGGGAAGATACGGATATACCTTTTCCGAAGCCACTGCTCGTATGTGGACCTCATTCTTTGAGAGTATGATTCAGTTTGTTAATGATCCAGATATCATCATTATGCCGCTTGTCTCCATTGTCATTTTATCTTCTCTAGCTATCGGATGGGGGATTTATTTTTTAGTCAAACTCATCTCTCATTGGTCCAAAACAAGAAATTCCTAGGCGTAGGAACGAATATACACAACATGGAACACATATGCACAAGGAAAAACAAAAGAAAACCATTATACTCAAAGTGGTATTCAAGAGATACCTTGTGTATGTAAAGGAGTGAATTTCTCACTCAGGAATGTTATGTGACAGGGCTTTTTGATAGAATTGATTCTATGAAAAGACTCTGTCACTATTTTTCTTTATTTGAAATAATCCTATGGTCCATTTCCATATTGACCATCATCATTCTCTATATCATCTTTCCTGGAGATGTCCTTGCCTTTCTTGCTTCCTTAATCGGAGCCACCTCTTTAATCTTTTTAGCCAAAGGTCATTTCCTTACCCATATCTTGACCATTGCCTTTAGTGTTCTTTATGCAATCGTCTCTTATCAGACTCATTACTACAGTGAACTTATCACCTATGCGGGAATGACACTTCCTTTAGCGATCATCGCTTTAGTTTCTTGGTTAAGACATCCCTTTAAAGATAA
>OMRU01000252.1 GCA_900313465.1 uncultured Clostridia bacterium | reverse complement strand
ACAAAATCATCATAAGGATTCTCACTTCTCGAAACATCGATCAGATGAAGAAGAACACGACATCTTTCAATATGTCTAAGGAAAGTAAAGCCAAGACCCTTACCATCACTAGCACCATCGATAAGACCAGGAAGGTCAGCAAGAACAAAGGATTGATCAGGATTGATGAAACAGACACCAAGTTGTGGTTCAAGAGTGGTAAAAGCATAATCACCAACCTGAGCACTAGCTCTGGTAACAGCCGATAATAGGGTACTTTTACCGACGTTAGGATAACCGACAAGACCGACATCAGCCAATAACTTCAACTCAAAATAGAAGGTCTTGGTTTCTCCTGGAAGACCGTTTTCGGCGATGTTTGGTGTACGTCTTGTGGCGCTTTTGAAGGTGGCATTACCTCTACCACCTCTACCGCCCTTGACGGCAAGGTAACTATCTCCATGATGAATCAAGTCAGCAAGCTGCTTACCTTCTTCATCCTCGATGACCGTACCGCAGGGAACTTTTAAATAAATATCTTTGGCGTCTTTACCATATTGGAGTTTGGTTTTACCATTCTCACCTGGCTGAGCCTTGATCACCTTACCAAAACGGTATTCCTGCAAGGATTCCATACCGTTATCAGCAACAAGATAGATCGAGCCACCTTTACCGCCATTTCCACCATATGGTCCACCATGTTCGATACATTTTTCATGACGAAAAGAGATGGCACCATCACCACCCTTACCCGAACATAGGACAACTTTTACTTTATCATGCATACGTCCACCTCCATAGGCTAAAAGAAAGGCTTCGGTAATAAACCGAAGCCTATTAAAACTTTTGATGATTACTTGCTGACGACTTCAGGCTTCGTCGGATAGACGGAGACTTTCAATCTACGGCGATCCAATCTTTCATACTTGACGTAACCGTCAATAGTAGCAAAGAGAGTATCATCACCAGCTCTCTTGACGTTATTACCAGGATGAATCTTGGTACCTCTCTGACGATAGATGATGGAACCGGAATGGCACCACTGACCATCGAAGAGTTTAGCGCCTAATCTCTTAGAGTTAGAATCACGACCGTTCTTAGTGGAGGTGACACCCTTATGAGAAGCGAAGAGCTGAATGTTTAAGATTAAATTCAGTTTCATTTGTTACCTTCTTTCCCAGAGACTTTGATTTTGACATGATCAGGATAACGTTGGCTGATCGTATCAAGCTGCACAATGAGCGTCTCTAGAACTATCTCATCATGCTTCGTAGCGTCATGAACCTTGGTCAACTCTGTAAAGCCTTCTTTCATGACTAAGTCATAATTTTCGGCATTGTCTAAGGCGTTTAGGGCACCAAAGACACAAGAAGACACACCGGCACAGATGACATCCTTACCATACTCTAATCCACCATGCCCTTTGATGAGCAGATGAGAAAGAGAATTTTCAACGTAATCGACAGTAACCTTAATCATTACTTGACGTTGATAGCTTCAACTTTCAAAGCAGTATAGGGCTGTCTGTGTCCATGACGGACTCTGAGATTGCTCTTAGCTTTGTAGCGGATGACATGGATTTTCTTTTCCTTGCCCTGCTTGACAATGCTAGCTTTGACAGTAGCACCTTCAACGAACGGCTTACCGACGAAAGTCTTATCGCCTTCAACAAAGAGAACCTTGTCGAAAGTGACTTCAGAGTCTTTTTCGCCTTCGATCTTTTCGGTGTAGATGGTGGAACCAACTTCAGCCTTGATCTGCTTGCCGCCAGTTAAAATAATAGCGTACATGTTTTTGCCTCCTTCCTTAAAGTGATTTGTTAGTACTAAGTACTCGCATTAGTGGTACCTACAAGTAGGATTTGAAACCAGTTCATAGCGGTTGTAGGCTATTTGGAGGCCATACAACGTATAACATTATACTAGAAAGTATAATCATAAGCAACGTTTATTTTTCTTAATTTCTCTAAGATTTCATCCCTGGCATAACTCCATGGCCCAGAAGAGAAATGAACAAACTTTTTTATAAACAAAATAGGATGTAATCTTGTAAAAATATCTCTTTAACCACAAAAAAAGCGGCTGCAGCTATCTTCCCCGTGAGGGTATTTTCGCCGCCAGGGCGCTTAACTTCCGAGTTCGGAATGGGATCGGGTGTGTC
>OMRU01000256.1 GCA_900313465.1 uncultured Clostridia bacterium | reverse complement strand
GATATTGTCAGTGACGTTCTTCCTGATGGAAAACAAGATGTCATCAAGAAATTACAGCAATATGGAAAAGTTATCATGGTAGGAGATGGCATCAACGATGCCCCATCTCTCACCCAAGCCGATATCGGTATTGCCATCGGTGCAGGAAGTGATATCGCCATTGATTCAGCCGATGTCATCTTGACAAGATCAACCCTTCTTGATGCCGCAAAAGCCATCAGATTATCTCGTCATACTCTTTTAAACATCAAAGAGAATCTCTTCTGGGCCTTCTTCTATAATCTTGTCATGATTCCTGTAGCCGCCGGCGTCTTTGCTCCTTTGGGACTTGCAAAGCTTAGACCATGGATGGGAGCAGCGGCTATGGCATTATCGAGTGTGACTGTTGTCTTAAACGCCTTACGATTAAATCTATATCATCTCAGCAATACAAAATCCCATCGTAAAGAGAAAAGAAAACCAGTTCCAGAACTTCTCTCTACTCAGAATAAGAGTGAAAAGATAGATCAACAAAAAAGAATCCCTGTGACTGATATGATGTGTGAAAACTGTGTCAGTCATGTCACAAAAGCCTTAGAGAGTATCGATGGCGTAAACAAGGCTGAAGTCTCTTTAGAACATTTAGAAGCCATCATCCATCTATCCAAAGAAGTCGATGATCAGACGATCATCAAAGCGATCAAAGATGCGGGTTATAAACCCGGAAAAGTAGAAAACATATCATAATTGGAGGTAACAGATATGGCAATTTCTTTATTTAGCAGCGTCAAGCAGGAAGTAGGTGTCGAAGGCATGAAGTGTGAGCATTGCGAGGCTCATATGAAAGAAGCCTTCATGAAGATTGAAGGCGTCAAGGAAGTCGTAGCTGACAGAAGCAAGAACCTCGTCAGCGTCAAATCCAAAAAGGGTATCAGTGAAGCCCAGGCCAAAGAAGCCGTGGAATCCTGTAACAAGACTTTCTTAGGTATCAAGACTTTATAATGAGAGCCGACCATAAGAAGATTCAGCGCAAACTCTCTATCGCCAAAGGTCAGCTCGAAGGAATTTCCAAGATGATTGATGATGACGCATATTGTATTGATGTATCCAATCAGCTCCTTGCAGTCATCACCCTATTAAAGCACGCCAACAATGAAATTCTTTCCGCTCATCTTGAACACTGTTTCCATCAGGCTAAGGAAGGCGATGACTTGAATCAGAAAATGAAAGAAGTTTCTTCCTTGTTAGAGCGCATGTCAAAATAAAAATACCTTCTATTTCTTACTTCTGGTAAGGAATAGAAGGTATTTTTTGTTACCAACTTATTTTTGCTATAAGAAGATTATTCGTTGACTGTGATGTTGATGTCACCAGTATCGGTTTCAATTTCACATCTGCCACCAGTGGTAGAATGAGGTACAGTGACCTTTCCTAAATCGCTGCTAGCATAGAAGTCTTTGCTGGTCAATAAGTTACCTTTGATACTTCCGGTGTCAGACTTCAAAGTCAAGGTTTCAGCATCGCAATCCTCAAGACGGATGTTACCAGTAGAGGTCTTGATTCCCATATGCTTATTGATGATTACATCCTTGAAATTGACATTGCCAGTAGAGCATTGACTATCTAAGGATTCTCCTTTTACACTCTCCACTTTCATATCGCCAGTAGAAGCCTTAAGGGTGATATCCTTGCTTGCTTCATCTTCACGTAGGGTGATTCTGCCTGTGGAAGTCTTGACGTTCAAGGTTTCCATCTTGGAAGTAGAAACGCTGACATCACCAGTAGAAGCAGTAATACTCATCTTTTCACTCTTGATGTTGGTAAGAGTGATGCGACCTGTAGAAGTATCACATCTTAAGGTTGTGGCTTCTAAGGAAATATCAGAGTCAATCACACCAGTATCGGTATGAACTGTCACATCATCATAAACCAAAGAAGAGAGATAGACGGTGACACTTCTTTTTGTAAAAGACCAGTTGAACAAGGTTTCATACCAAGGTCTTTTATCTTCATATTTAACTTTGAGCGTGTGATCTTCCACCTTGACATCGTGCATGACTTCCTCTGTTTCTTCGCAGACGACTTTTTGTTTTTCATCAGCAGAGACGACAAACTCTA
>OMRU01000257.1:2141-4133 GCA_900313465.1 uncultured Clostridia bacterium | reverse complement strand
TAGACCGTTTTCATCTTTTAAGGAATAAGGAAAAGCATAGTCATACTGACTAAGAGCCATGACACCACCAAACTGGGTACCAAGCATTTGTTGACTAAGTTCATCAGCGATGATACTAAGGGATAAATTATCTAAAGCCATGCCAATTATTATAAAGAATTGATAAAAAGAAAGCCACTCTTTCGAGTGGCAAAGGGTTTAACAATGTTAGCGCCAGTATCGGATTAATACTGGGTTGGGTTGCTTAGGATATAAGAATCAAAGCTACCCTGGAAAAAGCCAATTCTATCTTCATTGGACTTTTTGGTTTTCTTGGAATGGATACCAAGAGTCTTCAAAATTCTTCTAAACATCAATCGTCCCTCCTTAGTGAAAAAAATTAGATGTGCCATTCGTCTTTCTGCTGGAGCTGAAGTACCTGCGAAACGGATCGGATAACGTCTCTTCCCTACTAGTGTCGATAGCTGTATCGAATGGATGAATAATTATAAACACTTTAATTTATTTTTCAAGTGTCTAAAAATGTAAGTGCTTTCCCTTACTATTTATCAAATTCACCATATTCACAACCGATATGGGAAGCCTTTAAGGTATCAAGCAAGACCCACTTGTTTTTCACTTTCTGATATAACTTGAGACTGCCAGTGCCTGTTCCACCATTGTACAGATGATTGTGGCGGTGTAAGCCACTTGGTTCCTCATACTGAACCAATAACATATCTTCTCTCTTACAAGTGATATCCGTCACCAGTTTATAACCGCTAGCAATCTGTATGACATGCCAGGTGATTTCTTTTTCATCCTGGGTAGAAGAAAACTCTGTCTTAGAGCCCGTCCAGAATTTGGAGAAATTGAATTCATAACATTTGCCTTCCAGATATAGACCGCCGAGCAGTTTTCTCGAAAACGGAATACCAAAAACCTTTGGTCTTCCTCCACCGATATCAAAAGCCGAATTCTTTAAGACGCGCTGTTGTTTTTCACTATAGAGATCCCAGCTAGAAAGCCAGACCCAGGGAGAAGTAAATGCTCTTCCCCAGTTTTTATCCGCATAGCCATAGGAAGTTTCTTTGTTCACAAGATAAGTCTCACCATCTAATACGACTTTACCAGAGACATAAGTCTTGATTCCTTCTCCATGCCAATACATCTCAAACGCCTTCAAGAAACGGAAAAGGCCACAAGTTCCATAGCCGACATTCCAGGCGATATCCTTTTCTAACTTCAAATCAAAAGACATATCCCCAGCAGCAGACATATATTCTGGATGCTTGTTGACTTCCTCTTCACTTAAACTGACATGTCCTTTTAAGATTTTTTCGGAAGCAAAACAATCCATCGCTTCTACTTCATAAGAAGCACCTTTTTTGATCCTGACCTGGCTTAAAGGAAAGAAGCGATGGAATTGTCTTGCATCCTTTCCCCAGCAACCGCATTTGACCATCAGGTAAGATGGACGTTTATGATTCTTCTTGTTTTCCTCTTTCTGACCAAGAATAGGAGCATCCTGATATTTAGTCAGCGCCGGATTGATAATGAAGAATTCGACAAAGAAAGACTTCTCTTTTCCAGTCTTTTCATTGATGGCGGTGAAATTATGCCACCACCAATCATAGCCTCTTTTCTTAAAAGAGCCATTTAGCATATAGGCGTTCTTCTTTAAATCGTGCTTGTTAAACATAATCATTCCTCCAAGAATAATTTACTACTTAAGACGACAAAAGCAAGAAGACCGACTCTTATTCCTTTTGCAAAATAAAAGAAGAAACATGAGATGAGACAATTCTTGTCTGTTCGTCACAGGTGATACTTGCCTCACCATCGCCATCCTGATGACCATAGTCACCAAAATAAGAATGAATTCCACCATCGATGACCACTTCCGTCAAGTTAGCCAAATTCTTCTTGGTTTCATCATATCTTGTATGATTCAACACCTGATCATTGCTACCTAAAAAAGAAAGGGTACGTAAGGAAGAAGTCGACATATCA
>OMRU01000257.1:0-2096 GCA_900313465.1 uncultured Clostridia bacterium | reverse complement strand
TGATACATATCAAGATGCTGAGAGACATATTTTGAAGCGATTGCCCCACCAAGAGAATGTCCTCCGACATACCAATGCTGAATCTCACTAGAGTAGACCTTATCTGCTGCACTGATATCAAAAAAAGCAAGATGGAAAGGAACCTTCAGCAAATAGGAAGAAATCCCTTCTTCTGCCAAGGAAAACATGATTGGAGCATAAGCTTTGCTATCTACTTTTCCACCAGGATAAAAGATAAATCCATTCTCTTGATTCTCCTCTTTTGGAACAAAGGAGATATAGTCATCTTCTTCCTTGACTGTAACTGTCTCACTATCCTGAAGATAAGAGAGAGCATGTTCTGTTGGTTTATAATAACTTCCTACATAGATAAAGAAGGATAAGACAATCATTCCAAGCACAACAAAAAAGAGTGCTAAGCCAATAAATAGTCCTTTGCGTTTTGATTTTTTTCTCGTCATAGTCGTACCTCATCACAAGCAATGGAAACTAGTTTAGCACTCTTAGTGTCCAAAATCGGTATTTTTTTATGAAATTGTTATTTTTTATCCAGAAATGTTACCAGACAAGCCCTTTTTGGAATAAATCATACGCCATAATGGAATAATCATAACCAACGTAGCGGCAATCCAGGCTGCTGGATCAGCAAAATAGACCAAAAAGACAACAAAGTCAGAAGCAGCAGAACTCAACAAACCAGGGATAAATAATAATGGAATCAACACACCACATCTTGCCACCATCTCACCAACACCAGCCAAGAAGGGGAATAACGGTTTATTTAAACCTTGCAAAGCGTTGCGGCAGATGAATAACACTGCCAGAATGGCGTGGCATGGTAAGCAGGTATAAAGATAAAGATTGCCATAGTGGATCGCAGCTGGCGTGATATTATCCGGTTTGAGGAAGATATACATGTAGGCACCATTGATGCTGATAGATAAGCCAGCGGTCAATAACACGGCATAGGAAATCAAGGTAATAAGAATGATGTACTTAAAACCTTTGCGTATGCGGTCTAATTTATGAGCACCATAATTCTGTCCCATATAAGTCAAAGTGGCTGAACCGATTGCCATATAGACATTCATGATGATCCAGTTGACCTTACAGGCGATAGTATAGCCAACCTGCATGGGAGCACCAGCAACTAGTGTGCCATCAATCGTGTAATCAAAAGAAATAACACAAATCTGCATGATCATGATGCCAATTTCTAAAATGGATTCCTGTAAACCAAGCGGGACACCGAGTTTTAAATGCTGGGTGATAAAACTGAAAGGTACCTTCAGATCACCTTTCTGATAGTGCAGGAACTTATATTTACTAAAGGTATAAATACCACAACCAAGACTTGCCAGCGTCTGAGAAATCACCGTTGCCCAGGCGGAACCGATGACACCCCATTTTAATGGGACAATGAATAAAAGATCTAAAAAGATATTCAAAATGACACCTAAGGCCAAGAAAATAAAGGGAGTAAAACTATCGCCAAGAGAACGAAGATTGGCCATCATGAAGTTATAGGCCATATAAGAATAGATGCCTAGGAAGATGACAAAAAGATAGTCATGAGCAGACTGATAAAGAAGTTGTTCATTCGCATCCGCTTCATTTGGTGCGATGCTCATCCAAGAGAGCATGAAATCTACACCAAAGCAGAACACCAGAGTCAGAACAATAGTGATAATCAGACATAACAACAACTGAACATAAAAACTTTTTCTGACAGCATCGAGGTTTTTTTCACCGATTTTATGAGATACCACAACCGAGAAGCCACTAGCTACACCGATACAGAACTGCAAAGCGATGGCCGAAAGAGGCGCGACATCATTGATACCAGAAATCTCATAAGTGCTGAGATTCTGCCCCACGATCACCGAGTCGGTCAAAGAGAAAAGTTGCTGGAAAATCAAACTCAAAAGAAGCGGCACCATAAAAACCAGAATGCCTTTGACAATGTTTCCATCGGTCAAATCTCGAGGTGTAAAAAGATTTTTGAACTTCTGAATCAATTTCGTCATATGTTTCGTCTACTATCATACTGAATTATAAACCAAAAGAAAGAGTAAAGCGGTTAAATGAAAGGAAAA
>OMRU01000259.1 GCA_900313465.1 uncultured Clostridia bacterium | reverse complement strand
CTCAGCTTTTCTTCTCTCTTCTTCTTTTGGTCATAATCCACAAATAGAGAAAGTTGTTCATCCGCACTATTGAATTTGCTGGCGGTGTTTTCATCCACCAGGTTATTGGCGGAGATATTAAGCCTTCTAACTAGCAAATTCTTATCGACAATTTTGTCATAGAGTTTGACAATGGCACTGACTAAAAGTGTGGTCGACGAGGTATATCTTTCTAAATTGATCGATGAATGAGCCGCCTTTGGTACTTTTCTTCCGTACCAGTCTGTTTCAATTTTGCCTTTATATTGATCTTTGATATTTGGATCGGTAAGATTTTCAATATCATATCCAATCGCTAGACCGATCTGGTTGGTCATCAGTTTTTTATGAACGAGATCAAGAGAGAGATCATCCATCATTTCCATGACGAGAATCTTGGCTTTTTCATAGTCATATCCGCAATGAATCACTTGGCCAGAGGAAATGGAATTGCTGGCTGGTTTATAGTTTTTGATATCCTGCATTCTTGTTGGTTCATAACCCCAGGCATGGTCGATTAAAAGTTCTGCATTGATACCGAATTCTTTGTAGAGAAGATCTTCGTTGTAGTAGTCATCCTTGCTTCCTAGCGAGCATCTTGCAATATCACCCATGGTGTATAAGCCTAATGCTTCTAGTCTTCTGACATAACCTGCTCCAACTCTCCAGAAGTCTTTAAGTGGTTGATGAGCCCATAGTTGTTTGCGATAGCTTTGTTCATCAAGTTGAGCAATTCTTACTCCGTCTTTATCTGCTGGGATATGTTTTGCCACAATATCCATCGCGACTTTGGCCAGATACATATTTGTTCCAATGCCAGCTGTAGCGGTAATCCCAGTGTTTTTTAAGACGTCCTGAATCATGACCATGGCAAGTTCATGAGCGCTCTTATGATAATTCTTGAGATAATTGGTGACATCCATGAAGACTTCATCAATGGAATAGACATGAATGTCTTCTGGTGCGATGTATTTCAGATAGATGGAATAGATCTTGCTAGATATCTCGATATATTTGGCCATGCGTGGTGTGGCAGCGATATAGGATAGAGATAATTCTGGTGATTTAGCTAAGATGGTAGCGCTAGTTGATTCACCTAAGAAATCGGGATACGGACATTTCCTTTTTCTTGCACGATTGATTTCTTTGACTTTCTGAACCACTTCAAATAGTCTTGCTCTTCCGGGAATGCCATAGGCTTTTAAAGAAGGAGAGACAGCAAGACAAATGGTCTTTTCCGTTCTTGAAGTATCGGCGACGACTAAGTTGGTCGATAAAGGATCTAAGCCTCGTAAGACACATTCCACCGAGGCATAGAAGGACTTTAAATCGATACAGATGTAGGTTTTGTTTTCGTTCATCAGAATTTTTTTCTTCTTCGGATATTGTCGATATGGGCATCAAAGGAAATGGAACAGATGCCGTTGGTGTAGATAAGTAGTGGGATAATAAAAATCAGAGTTATGATTGCCCCTAGAGTATAGTATAAAAGAATTGTTACGCCGATAAAAACAGAATACACCACCATCTCTCCTAACAGAGTAGACAAAATCACTTTTCTGTTGATGGCTTTATCAAATCGGACTTTGCCTTTTCCCATGACAATCCAGGATTCCACTAAGGATAAAAAGATATTCAAAATGAGAATCAACAAAGCAGAAAGAATAATCGGGACATGATAAAAGATAGTCAAAAAGGAACAGAAGGCGATGATGGCTGTAATCAAAAAGGCTTCGATAAGTTTCTCAAGGAGAGTCTGATAAAAGGCACAATATAGATTCTTTCCATAGATGATGTAGGTAGAGACAAATTCGGTAATCGGAATACCAAGAACAATGATGCTTCCACCGATACCAAAGCCGGTAAGAAGGGTTGTTTTGCAGGTTTCTTCATAAGCTTTTAAAGCCTCACTGGAGGCTTGATAATTGCTGTTGATCAATTGGTCAAGGCCGACAAAGGTATCACCAAACCAGGAAGTGGTAAATAGTTCATGAAAGACATGATCGTCTCCTTGGTCAAAGGAAAGTAGAGCAAGACGAGTGTTGATGTAGGAAGAGATTTCATTTACTTC
>OMRU01000261.1 GCA_900313465.1 uncultured Clostridia bacterium | reverse complement strand
CAGGAAGAACTTCTTTACTTCTTCAAAGCGGTCAACAGTGACGACTCTGCCGAAGTCTTCACCTACCTTGATCAGGACACCAAGGAAAAAGTCATCAGCGCCTTCTCCTCTGCTCAGCTTCATGAACTTGTCGACAATATGTCCACCGATGACTTGGTCGACTTTGTCGATGAGCTTCCTGCCAATCTGATTTCCAAGGTCTTAAAAGCCACCGATCCTGATGATAGAGCCCGTGTCTCTGCCTATCTCAACTTCAAAGAAGATAGTGCAGGTACTTTGATGACCCCTGAATATCTTCAGGTAAGAGAGACAGACACTGTCAAATACGCTATCGACAAAATTAGATCCAAAGGTCAGGATATGGAAACCATCTGGGAAATCTTTGTTGTCGACAACAAGCGCAAACTAGTGGGTACCATCACACTTGATGTCTTATTAGAAAATGATGAAGATGAAATCTTGGAAAATATCATGAAAAACGACTTCGTCTCCGTTACCGTCAACACCGACCAGGAAGTCGTCTGGAAAGCATTCCGTAAGTATGATGTCTCCGTCATCCCTGTTACCAACAACCAGATGAGAATGCTTGGTATCATCACCTTCGACGATGCTATGGATATCGCTAGTGAAGAAATCACTGAGGATACCCAGATTACCTCTGCCGTTATTCCAAACGACGAACCATATCTGAAGACCAGGGTTTGGAAGTTAGTCAGAAACTATGCTGTCTGGCTGATCATCCTTCTTGTTTTGAATACGTTTACCAGTATGACGATGTCCTATCTCGAGTCGCCATTAAATAACTTCTTGCCACTGTTAACTGCCTTTATTCCTGCCATTATGGGTACGGATGGTAACGCCTCTGACCAGACTGCTACCGTCACGGTTCGTGAACTTGCCTTAGGTAACATCACAACCAAGAACTACTTCAAGGCCGCCTTCAAGGAACTCAGAGCTTCCTTTATTACCGCTTCTATCCTAGCCGTCTTCTCCTTTGGTTGGATGCTTGTCGAACTTTATTCTGGTATGGTTAGCGTAGGTGAAACCACAAACAGTGTCATCAACACCTTCTATGGTGGTGATCGTAACCTTCTCTTCTTCTCCATCTCCGGATTGATTTCTCTTACCTTCATGGTAACCATTGTTCTTGCTAAGCTTCTTGGTATCAGTTTGCCAGTGTTAGCCAAAGCCGTACATTTAGATCCGGCCGTCATGTCTCAACCTGTCATTTCTACCATTCTTGATATCTTATCTATTGTTGTTTACTTCCTCCTTGCCAACTTAATCATCCAAGGCCTGTAGCCTATGTGCCAAAGATTTGTCTTAGAACCAAGCGATGCATCAAATCTCGTTTCTTATCCAGGATATGATGCCTCGCTTTTATTAAAACCGATTGTTACTCCTTCAACGATAAGTTGGGCAATTTTTGCTTCTCAGAATAACCAGCTTAAAGTTCAGACCATGTCTTTTGGTTTTCCTTTTCATGACAAAATCATCTATAACGCCAGAAGTGAAACCATCTCAGAAAAAGTCATGTTCAAAGACGCCTTCCAAGCAAGAAGATGTGTCCTTCCTTGTTCTGGATTTTATGAAGCGGATAAACATAATATCGAACATTTCTTTTCTAGCAAGAATGGTGAGATGTTATATCTATGCGGGATTTATACGGACAATCACTTTGTCATACTGACATGTAAAGGCGATGATGAAGTTTCTTTTTACCATCCTCGGATGCCTTTGCTGATTAAGGAAAAAGACATCCAGCGTTACCTGGATATCCGCAATGGTACATTCCTATTTGATCTTCTTGAAAAGCCTGAATTGATATCTCCTGATACCTCAGAACAATTATCGTTGTTTTAAGTCTTCCTCACCTAGAAGCTTAGAAAAGATATCTATAATAGCGTCAATGATGATTTTGGTGACTCTTATGTCATTTAAGTGATGGTATCTGATGGTCTTTTGTCTTATAATAGTTTTAGCACCCCTAGTTGTGGATTCCTTTCTGATATTGGTACTATCTAGAATAGAATACCACGTATCAGGGTGCGGAACCTATTGGGCTAGCCCAATA
>OMRU01000263.1 GCA_900313465.1 uncultured Clostridia bacterium | reverse complement strand
AAGATTACCCTGTTGATCTTATCAACAAGGAATTCACCATCAAGGTACATCGGGGTATCAGAGTTGATGAAATTAGGGCAAGGGCTAGTGAATCACTTGCTACCGCCTTAGAAAAAGCAGGTATGAAGATACATACTGTTTGCCGTTGTGGGTATTGTGGTGTATGTCGAATCAAGATTCTATCAGGAGACTATTACATCAATCCGGATAACGATCATAGAAGAATCGCGGATAAGGATTTTGCTTACGTTCACGCTTGTATAACTTACCCATTATCTGATATGTCAATCAGGATGAATATTCCTGATTCTTTCTAGAATCCCTTGTAATGGTAGAAAACCACCCCTAAAAGTTAGATAATTGTAGTATCATTTGTTTCTTTGATATGGAAAAGAGTTTTTTTAAGCCAGAATATGACTGTATCATCATCGGTTCAGCCTTAGCTGGCATGACAGCAGCCATCACATTACGCAAAAAAGGTTTTGATAACATCCTCATTTTAGAACGCCAGGATATGCCAGGTGGTGTAACCACCAGTTTTGTCCGTGGCGGAATTGAACTAGAAGCCTCACTTCATGAAATGTCCTCGATCTCTAGTAAAGAGTGTCCACTCAGCGTCAGAAAATTCTTACAAGAAAATGAGATAGATGTCGATTGGATGAAAAGCGATGTCGCATATCGATATGTTGAACCGGGATTAGATTGCCTAGTTCACTCGGGAGAAAACGGCACTTATGAAAGGGCTGCTCATGATATTGCCTTGGCTGTTGGTGATGAAAACGGGGAAATCTATGAACGAGTCCTGATGTTTTTTCATGACTGCAAGAAAGTCTATGACTCCATCACCGGACTCGCCGATGGAAAACTACTCGATATCAAACTGATTGAGAATCATATCGATTTGATCCGTGGACTAGGTTATTCTTTAGAATCCGTCTTAAAAGCCTATCATCTACCTAGCAAAGTAGAACGAATTCTCTCTGCGTATTGGTCCTATTTAGGAAATACACCAGATGACTTACCTTATATTCTATATTCCTATATCGTTGCCGATTATATCGGATATGGACCATACCTTTGTAAAAAGACAAGTCATGAACTCTCCTTACAGTTAGCGGAATGCTGCACGAGGATGGGAATAGAGATAGAATACCATCAGGAAGTCGAAAAGATTCTTGTCTCTGATCACCACGTAGTCGGAGTCAGACTTTCTAGTGGACAGGTTTTATATTCAAACTATGTGATTTCTGGCGCCTATCCAAACACTGTCTACACCAAGATGATTGAACCACAAGAGGAAGTCAAAAAAGAAGCTTTCAAGATGCTCAATTCTCGTCAATTAGGTTCCACGGTCTTTTCTCTTTTGCTAGTCCTTGATCAGTCACCAGAGGAATTAGGAATTGACACCTATATGACATTCTATGCACCAAGTGGAATGAATTATAAAAAGATAGCAAAGTCTTATCATTCCAGTCACGATTATCGCTATACGATGAATGTCTGCATGAATATCGTAAATAAGGACTGTTCCCCTAAGGGAACCACCATCTATTCCATCACGGCGCTTCCTTATCCTGATGGCTGGAAAAATGTCACACCATATAATTACGAAACCTATAAACAAAGAGTGGCAAAAGAGATGATCGAGATGGAATCAAAACGCCTTGGTATTTCCTTAAAAGATCATATCAAGGAAATCGAGTTTATCACACCTGTCTCCATCGCTCATTACTCTAAGTCCTTCAGAGGTTGTATCTATGGCTATAAGTCATGTCAGAACGATAGCATCGGCGCTCGTATTATGACCCATAATGAAGAACTGTTTATTCCTGGCCTGGCTTTTGCTGGGGCTCATCAATACGCTGGTGATGGTATGGGACCAGCCATCAATAATGGCATGCAGGCGGCTATGGATATCCTTTCTCAATGGAACAAGGATGTTCCCGCTCCGTTAAAGAAACTGATCATAAAAAAATAACTAATGCCGTGGCATTAGTTATTTTCAGTTAGTTCAGTTGTAGGTTCTTCTTTTTGTTCTCTTGCCATTTTGCGGGCTAGAGCTTC
>OMRU01000265.1 GCA_900313465.1 uncultured Clostridia bacterium | reverse complement strand
ACTTGCCTATAACCGTGCAGACAGGGAATCGCTCCTGTCATGGCTGACTTCTCAGGCCTATACCATTGAAGAATCTGCGGATGGGGTTATGAAATGTTACAGTGAAAAATTCGGATATCTGAATGCACTCCCCTTCAGTCCGGGAGAAAGCAAGGATGAAGAAATTCTTACTTTGATCAAACATCTCAATCAGTCCTTTAAAAAAGACAGTCCTTATTTATATCGAGAGGAGATTTCTCATGTTACTTCTCTCATAAGAGAAGGAATCTCTTATGAGAATCATTTCCTGTTACCAATCTTAGATGAAAGACTTAATGATGATGAACTCTTCTATATCAGAAAGAGAAGTGATATCTATGGCTATTGTCTGATCAGACATCATAAATAGAGGTGAAAAGATGAATATCAAAGAACTCATTTCAAAACGTAAAAGTGTTCGCACCTTTGATGGTAGAACAATTCCTGAAGAAACATTGAAGACTTTAGAAGAATATGCTTCTACCTTAGATAATCCTTTTGGTATCAAGACGACAATCAAGTTCTTATCTAAAGAGGAACATGATCTATTTTCTCCTGTCATCTTAGGAGAACATCTCTATGTGGCAATCAAAGTGAAAAATATACCAAATGCTATTGTTGCCGCCGGTTATGAATTTGAAAAACTCTGCCTTAAGGCTTTATCCTTCAATTTGGGAAGTGTCATTCTTGCTGGTTCATTAAATCGTCAGGCTTTCTCTAAAGCAATGGAAGTTAAACAAGATGAAGTGATGCCAGTAGCTTCTCCTCTTGGTTATCCAGCAAAAGTCAGATCGATAAGAGAAAAGATGATGCGTATGGCAATTCATGCAAATAGCAGATTACCTCTTTCTGAAATTTGTTTTGAAGGCGATTTCTTTACCCCATTAAAAGAAGACCATCCTTTAAAAGAAGCCTTTGAAGCGATTCGGTTAGCTCCATCGGCTGCCAATAAGCAACCTTGGAGAATGTTAGTTAAGGATAATGTGGTCCACTTCTATGAAAAAAGAAATTTCGGAAAACCAGAAGAAGATATCCAGCAGTTTGATATCGGTATAGCTCTTGCTCATTTCCTTCTTTCTCTAGAAGAGGAAAAGAAGGATTATTCTTTCGTCATAAATAATCCAAATATCCAGACTCCTGGTGATGAAATCTATATCTGTAGCGTAGTATTATAAAAATAGCACTTCCCTTCTTTTACCGGGAAGTGCTTGTTTTAGTTGGTGTAATAAATATCGATGTTGACGTAGAAATGATAATCTGGATGAAGTGCTCTCATCTCTTCAATGACTTTATTCTTGATCACTTCAGGGTGTTCAACCTTGAAGGAGAAAATCAAGTCAAAGGAGCCAAGTTTATTTTTAAAGTCAACATAGAAACCATGCATCTGAATGATCTCTTCATGATGAGAGACAATCTCAAGAAGATCATTTTTTAGTTTGTGTGAGACTTCATCAGAATCATTGCTGGCATAAATACCAACCGTCATGACAATATTGAACTTGCGCGAGCAGAGTTCCTGGATGACTCTAGTGAGAACATGGATTTCCTTAGCCGTCATATGATCATCGACTTCGACATGGATTATACCGATGGTCTTGTTTGGACCATAGTTGTTCAAGATAAGATCATAGGCACCTTTGACCTGAGGAAGATTTCTGATGGCCGCTTTAATCTCGTTGGTGAATTCAGGATCACTTCTTTTACCGATGATATCATGAATGGCATCTAATAAGATTTCAAAACCGCTCTTGATGATAAAGCAACCGATGATGACACCAAGCCAGCCTTCAATGGCAACACCCGTTGTCATACAGATAATACCGGCAACTAAGGTGGATAAGGATAATACCGAATCCATCAAGGCATCTGTACCACTTGCCTTTAAAGCGTCAGAAGAAGCTTTCTTTGCTTGTCTATGGAAATATAGACCAAGCAAGACTTTGACGACAATGGCACCTGAGACGATGATTAAGGAAACAAGAGTATAGGAAGGTATGCCATTTCCGTTAAAGACTTCGATGATGCTGGAAATGGATTCTC
>OMRU01000268.1 GCA_900313465.1 uncultured Clostridia bacterium | reverse complement strand
AGGTTGGAAGACCATCAGCTTTGTAGATAACGATATCTTGATAGTTTTCGGTTAAATCCATATCGCCACGGATATCATCGTGAGCCTTGACGTGATTAGCGGCATTGCCCTTGGACTTGAAACGGATGACATATGGCTTGCCTTCCTTGATGAGCTTGATATATTCATCGTTGGATAAGGTTCTGTACTTGGCGTATTCGCCATAGTAGCCAGGAACGACCTTGTTGGCCTGCTGGACTTCTCTTAACTGTTCTAATTCTTCCTTGGAGCAGAAATCTGGATAGGCTCTGCCCTTCTTCAAGAGTTCCTTGATGCAGACTTTGTAGATTTCAGCTCTCTGAGACTGGACATATGGACCATAGATACCTTCTTCATGATCGCCATAATAGCCTTCATCAGCAACGATGCCGAAATTCTTTAACTGTTTGACTAAGTCTAAACCGGTACCGGCGATTTCTCTCTTCTGGTCGGTATCTTCCAAACGGAAGTAGTAGACACCATGAGACTGCTTAGCAAAACTATAAGCAATCAAAGCAGTGAAAAGGGAACCGGTGTGTAAAAAGCCGGTTGGGGAAGGAGCGAAACGAGTGACTTCAGCGCCTTCTGGTAACTGACGGACAGGATAACGTTTTTCTAAATCCTTAACGGTTTCTTTCACATCTGGGAAGATGAGATCAGCAAGTTCTTTGTTTGTAGCCATAATATCAATTTCTCCTTTATGATTATTCGATTGGACGGATATAGAAACGTCCATAGACTTGGTGTAAGTTTGTTACAGTGACGAAGGCAAGAGGATCAGCTTTTTTCACAATCGAGGTTGCCTTGGTGACTTCATTTTTGGAAACGACCATGATGATCATCAAACGTCTTTGACCGGTGTAGGCACCCTTGGCTTCCACAATCGTGGCGCTATGAGGGAAGGCGTGAATCATGATCTGAGGAATGGTCTCATTGGAAGTAAAGATCTGCAACTGCTGCTTCTTGTTCTTGATGTTGAGCAAGTCGAGAACATTGGTTGAGACAAATAAGTAAATCAGAGTGTAAAGCGCGTAGCGGATGATTTCGGAACTGGCCTGTGGGTTGACACTTGGATTGGCGCTGTGGGCGATGATACCAAACAAGACGTTAGCAAGAATGACACAACCATTGATGACAAACGAGAAGTGACCGGCGCCGGTTGATTTCTTTTCCGCGACATAGAAGCTAAGAACATCGGTTCCACCAGCGGAAGTGTTGATCATCATAGCAAGACCAGAAGCGATACCGGTGGTGATACCGCCGAAGATACATCTGGCAATCATATCGTCATAGATGTTGATGACGTTGTAGACCCATTCATCAGGGATGAGGTAGTTGAATAAAGAGACTAAGGCAACGTTGATCAGGGTGAAGACGGTAAACTGCTTAGAGATCTTGAACCAGGCAAGAATGATAAGCGGGACATTCAGTATGAAGTAGAGAATGGAGATAACGCTAGCTTCAATCTGACGCAAGTCACCAAAGATATTGATGAATTTGACAATCGCCTGAGAGATACCAGAGGCACCGCCGGAGACTAAGTGGCTGACACCGCTGTTGTTGACAATTTCAATCGCTCCTTCAAGAGTAGCGCCTGTGTTTTGCATGGTCCAGTGGACAGCACAGTTGACAGAGGGGTTGATAAATGCTCTAAATCCCCAAGCAAAGACAAAGCAGGATGCTGCTGTGATAAAGAACTTCCATGCCCAGTCTAACCCCTGTCTAGTTCTGGGGTGGTCGAATAAGGCGTCATTGATGCGACTTAATTGTTTGTTGAACCAACTCATGTAATTTCACCTATATATAATATATTCTATATTTTAGCCTTAATTATCATAGTATTTTCTAAAATAAAATCAATTATATTGTGATTCTTTGCTCTTAATTGTGAGCGTTTTACTTTTTCTTTGTGGAAAATGAAACAGTTTTTGCCAAAAATCGACTTACTTGTGACTTGAGATTTCAAAGTGAAGGAAGAAAGCATATAATAATTTTGTTT
>OMRU01000269.1 GCA_900313465.1 uncultured Clostridia bacterium | reverse complement strand
GAATCAGAACGACGGGCATTAAGAGTGTTGCTCTGGCTTTTTAACACCATATCCTTGATGGCATCATCAAAGAGTTTCTTCTTGAATTCATCAAGAGTGGTGAAAAACGCGTTTCCTTCATTCTTGATGGAAAGGAACTGCTTTTCCATCAGACGGGAAAGAGAATCATCAATTCTATCTCCATCAACCATGTAAGGAGAAAGAATCTCCTTGGTGATCAAGGTCTTTGGTTCAACATGTAAGACGGCATCCGAAACAAACAAGACCATACAATCAATCTCATCTAAATCGTAATTGCGATATTTTTTGATCAGTATGGATTTCCAATCCAAGTCGTAAGCGTTAATGTCCATAATTATTTACCTGGGTTCTATTATACCGCAATACTGCTCTAAGTGCAGTTCCTCAATCATCTTTTCTTGATAGATTTTGGGGCATTTATGTATTTCTTCCATAATCTTCTGTTTATTGAGCAAACTGATGAGATGTTCTTGCTTAAGAAGAGCTCTTCTTGTCTCTTCTTCGTATTGGAAATCAAGCTCATATTTAAAGCGACAGGCACGAAGAATTCTCAAAGGATCTTCAAGTAATCTCTGCTCAGGATTACCAATGATACAAATCGTGTGATTTGTCAAATCCTCAATTCCGCGATTGGTGGGATCAATCACATCAAAGTTTCCATCAACATAGAGGCAATTGATGGTAAAATCTCTCCTCTTAAAGTCTTCTTCAAGGCTTTTTACAAAGGTAACTTTACCAGGATGACGGTAATCTTTATAATCGCTTTCTTTCCTAAAAGCAGCGATAGTTACATGGTTTTTCCCGTCTTTAAAGGAAACGGTTCCATACTTAGCAAAGTAGAGAGAATCCTTAAAGGCAGCATGAATCTCCTCAGGAGATAACGAGCAAGCAAAATCTAAGTCATGAGTTTCCTTTTTTAGGAGAGTATCTCTGACCACACCACCAACAAGATAAACATTATCTTTGCCCAAAGTGTCAATTATTAATTGATAAGTAGGCAAAAGAGCCTCATTTAACGCGATTTTCATAAAAAATGCCGTCTTTTGACGGCATTTAACTCCTAATTTGATAAGATTACTTACCGTTGACTAAGTCTTTTAAAGTCTTAGAAGGTTTGAATTTAACAGCTCTAGAAGCTGGGATTTCAATCTTTTCATCGGTGTTGGATGGATTGACACCAGTTCTGGATGGACGTTCGACTAAGACAAACTGACCAAAGCCAGCAATCTTGACGGCGCCGTATTCTGGATCGACTAAGCCCTGAGCGATAGCAGCAAAGACAATTTCGATTGCCTTGGTAGCTTCACCTTTTTGCATTCTGCCAGTCGTCGCTAACTGTTCAGCTAAATCTTCTTTCGTAATCAACTTTTTTTCAGCCATGGATTTTGCCCACCTTTCATTAACAAAAGATTAACACAACTGTTTTAGAATTTCAATTTATTTCGTAAACATCGATATTTTTTAATGTTCCGATTTAAGTTTACGCACCATGGTTTCATGAACCATCTGGGATGGTTTTTGACCTTCAAAGAGGACCGAATAGACCCCGTTTAGGATCGGCATAGAGATAGATAATTTATCTGCTAAAGCCTTGGCATACTTGCAGGTGAGAACACCTTCAACTGTCTTTTTGTTTTCTTTCAAGACATCCTGGGCATCATCTTTCTGCCCAATCTGCATTCCTAAGTAAAAATTACGACTTTGAGAGGAGGAACAGGTAAGAAGCAAATCGCCAATACCAGTAAGTCCATAAAACGTCTCTACCTTACCTCCTAAGGCGCTTCCTAGACGGATGATCTCATGTAGACCACGGGTGACAAGAGCAGCCTTGGCATTTTCTCCTTCCCCTAGTCCATATATCGCACCACCAGCAATCGCAAGAACGTTTTTCAATGCTGCACCGATTTGACAACCGATTTCATCATCATTGGTGTAGATTCTGAAAGTATCAGAAGAAAATGCCTTCTGCACCTTGATGGCTGCCTTT
>OMRU01000270.1 GCA_900313465.1 uncultured Clostridia bacterium | reverse complement strand
AACCTGCTTCTCCCTCTAGTGCTACTGGAAGTTCAATATTAACTTTTTCTTCTTTCTTAGTACCACTTACTAATAGTCCTACTACAAGTAGTACTGCCACTAAAGCTACTAGTATTAAATCTTTTTGAGTAGATGTTAAACTAAATCCTTTCTTCTCTTTCTTAACCTCTTCTTTTTTAGCAGGAACAACTTTTTCAACCTTTTTAACTTCAGTCTTAACTTCTTCCGAAGCCTTTGGAGCTGACGGAGGGATTATTGATTTTACAGGTTCCGCCTTAGGAGCTGAAGGCGGTAATTTGATTGCGCCTTTATATCAAAGTGAGAATTTCAGCAATCACACCTTAAATGGTTACGCTTCAAAAAGCATCCCATCTTTGGATTATCTCCCTACTGCCGATGCTACAAAACAGCATCTCAATTTCGAATATTGGTATTTAAAATATCCGCTCAAGACTTCCAAAGATGAAAATCATAATAAGCACTTCTTCTTGGATACCTCTGCACCAGAAGGCATCTATCAGTTTGATAAAGCCTTCAAAGTCGACGACGATGATGATGGCTCCATGGAATTCCTTTTAGATAGCCACATCACCTTATATGCCAAATGGGAAGCTGATCCATCCATCACCGTGCATTTCAACATGGAAGGTTTTGATGACTATACCTTCCAGGCTAAGGGCAATGCCAGTGCGGAACTGACTTCCTTAATGAAAGAAAAATTCAACATCGATTATTCCGTTTCCGCTAATAATTATTACTACATCCACGAAGGTCAGGATAAGAAATATCGTTTCCAGGGATTCTATCTTAATGATACCTTCAGTGAGATTTTTGCTTTGGATTCCAGCATTGGACAAGTCAGTTTTGATCTATACCTACGCTGGGATAAAGAAATCTCCATCACCTTTGATTACAACGGTGGAGAATTAAATGGTGAGACATCTCATAGAATCACCTCCGGTTATTTTGGTGGCGATATACTAGGCACAGACATCGCTAGTCAATACGTTCCAAATAAACAATACGCTACTTTCCTCTCCTATCAATTAAATGGTGAGACCTTCTCCTTTGACCGCGATGCTCTTCCTGATGAGGACGTCGTATTCCTAGCTACCTATGATGATTATCCTACTCTCAGTCTCAGATATGACTATCCCGATGGCCTTGATGCATCTTTAAAGAAGGAAGATAAGGAATATCGTTTTGCCTTAGGTGAAGATATTTCTTCTGCTCTAGCATCTTTCAAAGGTGCCATAACAGAAGAATCATTACAAGTTGGTAACTTCTATACGTTAGACAGTTCAAGTGACAAATCCGATTTCACTTTGACTAGCATGCCAGATTCTGATTGCACAGTCTATCTCAAGGTGAATTACACACCTCACGTTCAGATTGAGACCTACGCAAATCTCTCTTCCACCTATGACTTGATCAGTCAGTCAGACTTAGCGGACAATTATTTCTCTTCTTATTCCTTCTATTTTGAAAATAACTTCTCTCAGGCTGACTTAACTAACACCACCGACTTAATCAAAGATAGCAGCAATAACACCTACTTATTTGATGGTTTCTATTTTGATACTGCGCTTACAAGCAAAGTCATCTTCCCACTTGCCTTACATTCTTCTCACACCAGCATTCCTGAGTTGATGCTCTATCGCAAGATGACAAAAGCCATTACCTTGACCTTCAAGGAAGAAAGCACATCAGAAATTCTTGGTGTGATGAATGTCATCCCAGGATCTAAGACAAGTGACTATATTGCTGAAATTACATCCCTTTGTGGAAGTTTTACTTCTTTGATTCTTGATGATGGTTTATCTAGTATCTTAGGAAACACCCTTCCAGATAGTGATTGTTCTATCTTGGTAAGAAGATAAACTAAAATAAAAGGACGATTGAATTACCTTTATGGGTAAAGCAATCGTCCTATTTTTATTCTAAGTAGAGGTCCTGTTCGAAATTCGCCCAGGAGTACTGGCTCATATATTCGCCACGATATAG
>OMRU01000271.1 GCA_900313465.1 uncultured Clostridia bacterium | reverse complement strand
AGCTTGAAAATTTTCTCCTTTTTAGAAAAAATCATGAAATTTTTAACAAAATTCATGTAATTCCTTGTATTTTGAGAACAAATCACACCTATAAAGGAAGGACATACGAAACAAAGCGTACCCTTTTTTCGTGAATTAGGCTAAAATAGAATAAGTCAAAGGCGGTGATTTATGAATCCCAATACGCTTCCACTCTTTACGAGCCATCTAAAAGAACATGTCTACGATGCCTTAACGGGCCTAGTCAATAGGGAATACATCATCAAATATGCCCAATCTCTGATTGATACTGGCATTCTTTTTGGTTTCTTCTTAGTCAATATCGACAATTTCAAAAATATCAATGATGACGAAGGTCATATCCTTGGTGATCAGGTGTTAAAAGACTGCGCCAAGATCTTAAAAGATAACATCGGTGAACGCGGGGTAGTCAGCCGTTACACCGGTGATGAATTTGCGATCATCATCCCCAATATCGCTATGTATGACGATGTCTGGAACATCGCCAGAAAATATTCTCAGGCGGTCAGAAAAGCCTCTTTCCCTTATTTAACCAATAGTAAGCAGGAAAACACCATCACGGTCACCTCTGGTATCTCTCGTTATCCTATCGATGGTCATAATGTCCAGGAACTCATCAACTTAGCCGATAAGGCTATGTATAGAGGTAAGACCAAAGGGAAAAACTGCTTTATTATCTTCAACAAAGCTTTACATGGTTCTATCGATCCAAAATCCCGTCATTCCAAACTGACCGTTCCCGGTTTGATCAACTACACCTTCAGCATGTTCATGAAGCATGATTTCATGGATGCCTTTAGCAAGGTAAGTCATCTTATCGGTAACTATTTCTCGGATAACTCTCTTGTCTTATGGCATGATAGAAAACTTTTTGTCGGTTATAATGCTGAGAATTATGAAATCAAGGTTAGAGATTATCCAGAAGAATTACCGGATATTGAATTTCACGACAATGAGACCTATAAGGTCTTCTATCGTTCCATCATCAAAAGAAATCCCGATCTGAGTATGCTTTACAAGATCATGAAGAGCAGAAATATCGGTACTCTGATCGTCTTCAAGACGAAAATAGAAGGCAATGTCAACGCCGCTTTGATCATCGAAGCGGTCGATGAAAAAATCTGGTCTGACAATGAAATTACCATCTATCAGACCATCGCCAATCTCATCGCCTATGCCAATCATTGTAGCATCATCGATTAAGAGGTGGGTTTCCACCTCTTTTTTTCTAAATTCAATAAAATTTTTATTGTATTTTTTCACAATACATTTATAATTTTTTTGCTATGTGAAAAATAGTAATTTTTTCAAAGACTTATGGAGGCAATATTTACATGGCAAGAAAGATCCTTGAGCTTAAAGGAATCACGAAAACGTATGGCGACAACGTCATTCTTGATAACCTGGATTTAGCTATCAACGAAGATGAATTTGTTACGTTTCTTGGTCCTTCCGGCTGCGGTAAGACCACAACCTTAAGAATCATTGCTGGTTTTGAGACGATGCAGCATGGTCAATTGCTCTTGGACGGCGTTGAGATTCAATCTCTCCCTTCTCATAAAAGACCGATCAATACCGTATTCCAGAAGTACGCTTTATTCCCACATCTCAATATTTTCGATAACATCGCTTTTGGTTTGAGAAATAATATCTATTCCACCGTCTATGATATCGGTGCGATGGACTTGATGGAAAAGAATGGTTTTGATGAAGAAGAGATTTCTTCTTTGAATAAGAAACTCTCCTTGATTGAAAAACCAAAGGACGTCAAAAAGTATGTCGTCGAATATTTCAAGAGTTTTTCCCCTTACTATCTTGTCAAGACGGAAATCTCTGAACTCCCCTTTTCAAATGGTAAAAACACCATTCATTCCATCCTGGATAAGCATAACCTTCATGTTGAGGCAAATTACCCTGATGATCAAAAGATCATCCTCAGTGTCAATGATTTATTAAAGAAGATCGCTAGTGATGATGTCTATTACCAGATGGTCGAAGAAATCAACAACCGCAAATTCAAGGAAAAGGTCATCAAGGAAGAAGTCATGAAAGCCTTGAAGTTAGTCAACCTTGAAGGCTATGAAAATCGTCTTGTCTCTTCTCTTTCCGGTGGTCAGATGCAGCGTATTGCTATCGCTAGAGCCATCGTCAACAAGCCTCGTATTCTTCTTTTAGATGAACCTTTATCCGCTTTGGATCTCAAGCTTAGAAAAGCCATGCGTCTTGAACTTCGTGAATTACAAAGAAAACTTGGTATCACCTTCATCTTTGTCACCCACGATCAGGAAGAAGCCATGGTCATGTCTGATACGGTCGTCGTCATGAACGAAGGTAAGATTCAGCAGCTTGGTAGACCTGAAGATATCTACAACACGCCAATCAGCCGCTTTGTTGCTAACTTCATCGGTGAAGCGAATATCTTCAGAGGTGTCTATACCGCTCCTGGAAGATTAAACATCTTAAACAAGACTTT
>OMRU01000274.1 GCA_900313465.1 uncultured Clostridia bacterium | reverse complement strand
ATTATTGTTCCTATCATTTATCATATCCAAGTGCCGTGGTTGTCCATATTACAATCGATGTTATTTGGTATTCTCTATCTAGTCTTTATTTATCTGATTTCGCTTTGTATCCGTGTCATTTACTATAGAAGGCATAAGAAGATTCAAAGATAGAAGAAAAGCCCCTCTAGTTGACTTATGAAAGTCACAGAGGGGCTTTATCATCTTATTTGTTGGAGACAAATTTCTTGCCTTTTTCAATCGCGTCTAATTCTTTTTGTGTCAATGTCGTATCATGACTGATGACCTGTTTGATGAGCTTGGCATCATTCTTGCTATAGGTCATCTTATGAAAAAGATCAGGTCTTTTTTCATAGGTTTCACGGATAGCTTCTCTTCTTCGATAAGTCTTGATGACTTCGTGATTTCCGCTAAAGAGGATATCCGGAACTCTTTTGCCATCGTATTCTCTAGGATAAGTATACTGAGGGTATTCCAAGATGGTGTTGTTGAAGGATTCTTCCATGGTGGAATCATCCGCGATAGCTCCCTTTAGAAGTCTGACGATAGAATCGGTGATTGCCATAGCGGGAATCTCACCGCCGGTGAGAATGAAATCGCCGATGGAAATCTCTTCATCCATGTAATCACTAAAGATTTCATCCATCTTGCTAAGTCTGATAGCATCTTGCTGACAATAGGTGTGACCTTTTGGTCCCATATAGATCTTATGTGTCTTTTCACTGGTGTTTGCTTTTAAGCAATCCATCAGTGGTTCCATACGCATGATAAGACCAGCACCACCACCGATAGGATGATCATCCACACGGTGATTCTTGTCCAAGGAATAATCGCGAATATTGATCAATTCAATTTCGACAAGTCCTTTAGAGATGGCTCTTCCGATAATAGAACTCTTGATAAACTCCGCATAGAAGTTTGGAAAGAGTGTCATGATTTTGATTTTCATTATTTTGCTGCTTCGGTACCGAGTTGAGTAAGCGTGATCTTCTTGGTCTTCTTATCGACAGAGGCGATAAACTTTTCCTGTAAGAAAGGAATATATAACGTCTTTCCGATAACAAGATATTCACAAGCAGGCATCTTTTCGATGTGGTCGACTACACCAAGATCCTTGCCCGTGGCATCGATGACATTCATACCGATTAAATCATCATAGAAGTAGGCGCCTTTTGGAGCACGGACATTCTGATAGATTTCCTTGCCGATGAAAGACTGAATCTGGTTGATATCATCATAGCCTTCAATACCGATAGCAAGAATACGGTCATTCTTGATCATCAAAGAAGTGATCTTGTATTCCTTTTCCTGACCGGTAGCATCAGCGATAAGAATTGTTTTGCCTGGTTTGAATCTCTCACTTGCGCTAGAAGAAGTGACCGAGACTTTTAACTGACCCTTCAAGCCGAAGAAATTGACGATTTTACCAATTTGCTTTTTTGCCATTTTTATAAACCTCTAATTTTTAATAAAGAAAGAGGGGAGTTAATAGCTAACTCCCCACTTTTGAATTTTACTTTGAGCCGTTGAATTCTTCGAAGGATTCAAAACGGAGATGTACTTTCTTTCTCATGTTCTTGACAGAGACATTGAGAATGGTGCGTAAGGAGTCGGAGATGACGCCATGACGGCCAATCAACTTACCGAGATCATCCTTTTCGCAAAGGATCAAATAGTTTTGTTCCTTTCTGCCAAGGTGCTCAGGCTTGTCCATACGTCTGATTAAGACAGCCTCAGGCTTGCTAACCAACGGTTCGATGAGAGAGCGGATATCCCCAGTGAGATCGAGGTTAGTTTCGCTTTCCATAGTTACTTAGCCTCTTTGTTGGCCTTCTTAGCAGCTAACTTGGCATCTAAGAACTTCTTGTAGATACCCTGCTTGGAAAGAAGAGTCTTGACGGAATCAGATGGGATAGCACCCTGAAGCAACCACTTTAAGGCTTCTTCTTCATTGATGGTGCAAGTGTTGGCGTTTGGATCATAGGAACCTAACTGAACTAAAGCGGCAGAATTTGGAATTCTTCTAGAATCGCTGACAACGATTCTGTACTGAGCATAATGGGTTCTACCCTTACGAGCTAATCTAATTTTAACCATAAATATTATATCCTCCGATAATTATGATTTCATAAACCTGATTAAGTATAGGCTTATTCGATAGTGGTGTCAAGTGTTTTATATTGACAGGCTAAATATTTTTAAGAAGAAGAAAAACCGGCCATAATGGCCGGCTGTCACTTTTCAATGAATAAGAATAGGGTTTAG